>JASHQE010000024.1 GCA_030037705.1 Acidobacteriaceae bacterium
GCCCTGCGCCCTCGATCCAGATGGGGCCGGTGAGCGCGTGGATGCGAGTCCGGTCGATGGCGAGATATTCTTCCACCGTCATTCCCGGCTGCACCTGGCCGCCACTGGCATCGACGCACTCGATCTGCACCTCGTCACCAGATTCGATGCGCAAGCGAGGCTCCAGCGATCGGTCCCACACGGAGTGGGTCGGTTCAGCCGAAAGCGCGTGCTCTCTCACGGCTCTTTTACCCGCACGCTCATCTGAACTTCCACGAGCGCATTCCGCGGCAGGGCGCTCACGCCCAGAGCCGCGCGTACGTGGCGGCCCGATTCGCCGAAGACCTGAACCAGAAAATCGGATGCGCCGTTGATTACGGCAGGCGAATCGCCGAAGCCTGCCGCCGCATTTACGTAGCCGTTCACGGTGAGCACCTCGGCTACGCGGTCGAGCGAGCCGAGTTCGCGCTTCAGAACTGCGAGCTGAATCAGCGCGCAGGCGCGTGCCGCCGCATAGCCCTCTTCGATCGTGCGGTCCACGCCAGCTAAGCCGGTAATCACTCCATCCGGTCCCATCGAGATTGCGCCTGAAAGGTACAGAACCGAACCCACCTGCTTTGCGGGTACGTAATTCCCACCCGGCGCGGGCGCGGGCGGGAGAGCGAGTCCGAGGTCTGCGAGCACTTGTTCCGGAGATTTTCTGTCTGTCATTTCCATTCGAATGTAGCACGCAGAGCGAGATTTTTCTTGGGCCCATTGCCTTAGACACGCTAGCATGAGCCATGCTGATCGCCATGTTCATTGCGCTGGCGCTGGCCGCGTCCGTTCCGGGCGAAGTAAATCCCGGCGCAATGCTGCGCGTACAGCGCTCCGCGCCGGGCAATCTGGAGGTTGGCGGCGAACTAGTGGGATTGCCGTTTGGAACCACGCGCTATCTTCGCTATGAAGACCTGCTGCAACTGCCACAGGAAACCTACACGGTCAATGACGATTCCAATCTGCCCCGCAATACAGTCATTCGTGGAGTAGCGCTCACCACATTGGCGCGCCTCTTCGGCCAATCGCCGGATTCGGCCCTGATTGTGGCCATTTGCTCTGACGGCTACCGCACCAACTATCCACGCGACTATCTTGCAGCGCATCATCCGCTGCTGGTGCTGCAGATCAACGGAAAGGCCCGCGCGGAGTGGCCGCAATCGGGAAACGGCGGGCGGTTTGGTCCGTATCTTATCTCGCATCCCTTCTTCAAGCCGGCCTTCAAAGTCCTCTCGCATGAGGACGAACCGCAGATCCCCTACGGCGTAACTCGGATCGAGTTTCGGCGCGAGTCGAGGGTGTTCGGAGCCATTCGTCCTGTCGGCAAATGGCCGGGCGATTCGCCGGTGATGCAGGGGTACATCATTGCCCGGCAGGACTGCTTCCGCTGTCACGACATGGGCGCGGAGGGCGGAAGTATGGCCAGCGTGAACTGGGTGCAGATGGCTGCGATCGCGCGCAGCGATTCGCGGCGCTTCCGGCAGATCATCCGCAACCCGGCATCTGTTACGCCCACGGCGAAGATGCCGGGCCAGCCCGGCTATGATGACGCTACCCTCGATGCTCTTACCGCGTATTTTCAAACCTTTTCCGAAGCTCGCGCCGAATCGAGGCCCGAACCATGATTCCACGTGTTGCGAAGATCGCGCTGGTGGCCGGCGTTGCCTTCTTTGATTCGCTCGTCGTCTTCAATAACCTCACCGACTTCGATTCGAACTATCAGTTCGTTCGCCACGTCCTCATGATGGATTCGACATTCCCCGGCAATCGCGGCATGTGGAGAGCCATTCATGCGCCGGCGATGCATGTCGCGTTTTATCTCTGCATCATCGCGTGGGAGCTTCTCACCGCGGTCCTTCTCTGGTGGGGAACCGCGCGGATGCTGCGGGCTCTCCGTTCTTCTACAAAAGAGTTTCGTGCCGCCGGGCATTTATCGACAGCCGGGCTCACGCTTTCCCTGCTCATGTGGCTGGTTGCGTTCCTGGCTGTGGGAGGGGAGTGGTTTTTGATGTGGCAATCGCATACATGGAACGGTCAGGAGGCTGCGGCGCGTAACTTCACCGTTGTTGGCCTGGTGTTGCTGATCGTGTCCCAACCCGAAACGGAGCGAACGGCTTGATGCTTCAAGCCGCGGTGGGCGCAGTCTTCCTTCGTTTCAGAGCGTGCCACGCGAGTCCGAGAACAATGTAGCCGAGATAGATATACGGAATGCGCGCATGAACCGGATCCGATGTGGAGTGGAGATCGAATACGCTGATCAGCAACACGGCGATTACCGCAAGAATACTGACGGCTGTGACCACGTGCGAGTGCTGGCCGAGCGCCCGGCGGGCAAACGGCAAAGCCAGCGCGACGAGCGCATACGCCGTGAGAAAGCCGAAGACCGAGAGCGAACCGAGCAGGTCGTACATCTCGGAACCCGAAACGCCACGGAGCCACAATAGGGCTGTCGACGCGAACATCAAAGCGGCTGAGAGCGCAATCGCCGCTCCCGGTGTTCCGTGCTTGCGGTTCGTTCGCTCGATCGCGATGGGCAGCAGCCCGCCGCGCGCCATGCCCATCAGCACGCGCGCAGCAGCCGTGGTGCAGGCCAGCACACAGGCAAACATGCTCACCGCCGCGCCTATATCGATCGCTGCGCCGAGCGGGGCGATGCCGGCCTTGAACGCCAGCAGGTGCAGCGGGCTTGTGGAGCCGCTCAGTTGATTCGGTTCGCCGCGAAAGCCCAGCACCTCAGAGTACGCGCACAGCATAAAAAATGAGCCGGAGAGCAGGGCGCCCTGCAGAACGGCGCGCGGAATGGTGCGCAGCGGATCACGCGCCTCGGCGCCTAGCGTCGTCGCGCTTTCGAAGCCGACGAAGCTGAAGATCGAAAGCACCAGCGCGGGGCCGAGGCCCGAAAAGGGAACGCCTTTGAGGCGGAACTGATCGGGATCGAAATGAAAGCCGAGCCGGATGGGCAGCACGATCAGCACAATCACAATGAGACTTACGGAGACTGCCTCGATCCACAGCATGGTCTCAGCAGAGAGTTTCACGTCCCGATAGGCCACCGCGCCCGCTACTGCGCAGACCACGGCGAGCGTGGGAATTGCCGGCGGCGACCAGTGAAGAAACTGCTGGCCCAGCACGCCGGCATAGTAAAGCGCTCCGCCGGCCACCGATCCGCCTGTGGCGAGATAGGCCAGCAACAGCGCCCATGCGGATGTGACGCCGAAGACCGGCGGCAGAGTATCGGCTGTGTAGGTGTAGAGCGAGCCAGGAGACGCTGAGAGCCGCGCGAATCGGCTTACGCAAAACCCCACCAGCAGGATTGCCACAGTGGCCAGCAGGTAGACGAACCATGTGGCGCTGCCCGCCAGTGCGAAGACGAGCGGGATCGTGAGCGATGGCGTCGTCGACGGAGCAATGGCGGAAACAGATTGCGCAAGCGTCTCGATGGGCCCCAGGGCGCCGGTATGCAGACCGAATTTCTCGGCGTCGCCGTGCTGCGTATACACTTCGGCTTTCGTGCTCGTTTGGCTGCTCACGCGCTATCTTCCGTTTGCGTCAGGTTTTCGCTACCGCTCGATGGTGGCCTCGATCGCGCCGTGCGGCTCATCGATAGGCGCAAAGATGTGGTTGGGATTATCTTGCCCGAAGGGGCTCAGGTCCGCAAGCAGATGATGCAGGTTGGGCATGGCAAGATGAATCCGTGCAATCTCCGGAGCGGCTTCGAGCGCAGCCTTGCCCATATCAAACAAAGTGTGTTGCACGCTCATGCTGTTGTGCGCGGCAAATTCCCTGAGCAGAGCGGAGACGATGCGGGTACGCGCTGCGGCAAAATTCTGTGAGGGCGACATATAATCCCACGTTACAGTGGCGCGCGTGCCGAAGATGCGGTCGGTGGCCGGCTTGAGCGTGGTCAGCCTGTCCTGGATATACCCAGTGAAGGCCGATTTTGTCGTCTTCAAGATCGTCAGCCCGTCGATGCCCGCGGCAATGGCCCAAGGCTTGCCCCTTTCCCGCACGGCTTCCACGGTCTGCACCTCGGGCCCGGCCAGCCTGAATGCCGTTGCCTCAGGCACACCGTCGATCACCATCCGCTCCCAAGCCTTTTCTTCGATCTCGATGCCTACCTTCGAGACATGTGCGTTCTCATGAAGCAGATAATCACCCAGCTCCATCGCGAATTCTTCGATGGTAGCGGCTTTCGAATCACGGGCGATAGAGTACACAGTGTTCTTCATCGTGTCCGTGGGCAGAATCTTGCTGTTATCCGTCGCCGTGAAACTCGCGTCGAAGTCGCCGTGCAGCAGCACGCGCACCGTCCACTCCTGGAACTCATGACGATCGCCTTTTTGGGGATCTTGAATGCGCGTGATCCGCGAAATGCGCACGCGCGATTTACCATAGCAATTTTCGCCCAGCCTGGCCATCTCAGCTTCCTCGATACGTCGTGTAGCTGTTGTCGCTTAACAGAAGCGGCAGATGATAGTGCCCCTTGCCGTCACACGTGAACGTGATGTAAACCTCCGGATAAAGGCTTGCACGGCCATTGCGCTTGAGGTATTCGCCGGTTTCAAAGGTGAGCCGGTATGTGCCCGCAGCCGCATTTTGAGTTAGATCGCGGCAGCGCCCGTCCGTATCCGTTTCGCTTGCGGAGACCGGCGCCCAGCGCCCGGTTTTGCGCCGGTCGATCTCGTGTCTCTCCAGCCGAACCGCAACGCCGCCGGCCGGCTTGCCCAAAACTGTGTCCAGCACATGTGTCGTGATTTTGCTCATTCGATCAACCACTTTCCCAAACGAATCTGCATGATCTGCCGTTGCTGTTCGGCTGCCTCGCGCAACTCCGCCTCGCGGCTGCTTGCCAGCCGACGCTGCAGAATGGCCAACATCTCTTCAGCGGTCTTGCCGGTGGCGCACACGATATACGTAAAGCCGTAGCACTCCTCATAGAGAGCATTGCCCGCAGCCAGCTCGGCCAGCACGCGCTCCGCAGCCTGCGCCGTAGACGATTGCTCCTGCGCCGACCAGGCCGCGGACTTCGGCGGGGCGTGCTTTGCCTGGCGCCCGCCGATACGGGGATGGCAGGCGAAGGCCTCCATCCAGTCGGGCTCTTCCATTGTGCTCCACACCTGATCTGCCGCCTCGCTTAATTTTTCTACGTTTGCCAACGGGCGCGCGGCAATCATGGCCTTTGCCCAGCGCTGCGATCCGCAGCAGGCGAGCATTGCGTCCATGGCCGCAGCTTCATCGGCTTCGTTCCAAGCTCTGAGTATCGCGTTCACGGCCGCTTCTCCACGCCGAGCAGCTCGAACAGAAATTCTTCTAGCAGATTGGCTGCCACGCGACGGCGATACTCAGCCGTCGAGCGAATATCGTCAATCGGCAATGCCTCCGTTAGAATTGCGTTTCGTCCCGTTTGAATGAGATCGTTCGTGATTGGTTTGTTGAGCAAAGCATCTTCGGTTCGGTGCAGACGAGTAGGAAAGGCGGCCAGGCTTGCGGCGCCCAATCGAATCTCCCGGATCACTCCAGTTTCAATGAACGCCGTAGCTCCCAAAGCAACCTTCGAGATGGCCATGGCTCGCCGCGTACCAACCTTGCGCAGATACTGGCGATGATGCCCGAAACGGCGCGGGAGATGAACGGCGTAAAGCAGCTCATCGACAGCGAGCGCATTGCGCTTGTAGCCGGTGTGGAATTTGTGATACGGAATGCGGCGGCTGTCGCGTGCCGAGATGATCTCGATCTCCGCGTCATACACGAGGAGCGCAGGGGAAGAATCTGCGGCCGGCGAGCCGTTTACGAGATTTCCACCCAGCGTGGCGCGGCTCTGGTTGGCAATAGAGCCGATCCAGCTTGCGGCCTTTGCCAGCAGCGGCAATTCTTCCGTGATGAGAGCGCTCCTGCGCAGATCGGCGAAGGTCGCGCCCGCGCCCACGACAATGCTCTCATCCGTCGCGTGCACAAAACGCAATTCGGGAACACCCCAAAGGCTCACCAGCTTCGGTGCGTTCAACCGGCCGGCAGCGTGCGCGACCATCAGCTCGGTTCCTCCGGCGATCGGAGTCCACGCGCCCGGCTCTACGGCCATCAGATGGAGTACTGCGGCCAGGCTGCCCGGCGCGACGAGCTCGTGCGTCTCTGGATTACCGCGCATGATGCGCCTGCCGTAAAGCCGGTTGCGAAGCCTGCGTTGAAGCGGCCAGCACGGATTCGAAGATACGCATGAATCCCGTGCAACGGCAAAGATTGCCGGCGAGCCCCTCGCGGATCTCGGCCAGCGTCGGGCGCGGATGGGTTTCGAGGAGTTGCGCCGCGGCCATCAACATGCCCGGCGTGCAGATGCCGCATTGTGCGCCTCCGCACGCAAGAAACGCCTCTTGCAGCGGATGAAGCGTGCCGCCTGGTTCGAGTTTGGGCGCGAGCCCTTCGACAGTCTGAATCTCAGCGCCTTGAGCCTGCAGGACTGGAATCAGGCAACTATTCACCAGTTCACCGTTCATGCGCACGGAGCAGGAGCCGCATTCTCCTTCGCCGCATCCCTCCTTGGTGCCCGTCAGGTGAAGATCTTGGCGCAGAACATCCAGCAGGCGTTTCATGGGAGGCGCCTGTATGCCGCGTTGTTCCCCGTTCACGATCATGCGGATGGTAGGCCAGCGCGCACTCATTGGGCAACCGGCTCCTCGACGCACTTGCGCGCGGCAAGCACTGCCAACAGATCCTCAGGCAGCAGCGGAATCGTATTGACGGGAACGCCGATCGCATCGCGAATCGCATTCAGAATGGCGGGCGCAGGGCCGTCATGCGGCAGCTCACCGATGCCTTTGGCGCCATAGCCTCCGTAACGGAAGGGAATCTGTTCGAAGATCACGTGAATCGGCGGAACGTCTTCCGCGGTCGGTATGATGTAATTCGTCATCTGGTTATTGGCCATGTGGCCGTTCTCGAGGAGCACCTTCTCATAGAGGGCATATCCGATACCCTGTGCCACGCCGCCCTCGATCTGCCCTTTGGCCAACACTGGATGCAGTACGCGGCCGACCTCCTGCACCGCCCAGAAGTCTTCCACGTCGGCCGAGTAGGTAACGGTGTCCACGGCTACCTGCGCCACGTAGATCGCCCACGCGTAAGCGCCGTATGCCTCGCCGTGATACGTCTGATCGTTCCAATAGATCCCCGGCGGCGCCTCATACCGGCAGAGCGACTCGACCTTGCCGTGAGCTTCGCGATACCGCGCGCAGGCCGCAAAGAAATCACCGCGCGAACGACCGCCCAACCCTGCATGATCACGCAACATTGCAAGCAGTTGCAGGCTGGCGCGCTCAACGAGCCGGCCTACAACCATGGACGTGCGCGAGGCAACCGTAGGTCCGCTGTTGGGAATGTGTGCGGTATCGGCCGGAGCCATGATCACATCGCTGAAGTCGATGCCCAGCGCCTCCGCCGCAATTTGTGTGAGGATCGTGTTCGTGCCCTGGCCAAACTCGGTGTTTGAAACCAAGACGCGCACTTTACCGTCCACGGTTACATCCACGCCGGCGAGAGAATTGAGATACAGCTCGCCCGATCCCGTAAAGCCGGAGCCATGATAGAAAGCCGCGATGCCCATTCCGCGCTTGACGGAATTGATCGGATTTTCGCGGGCATACCGGGCGCGCTTGGCGTGGTAATCGCTTTCTTTGAGAGCACGGTCAAGAAGCCGATCGAGGATCACGGGCTCGCGCATCCGCTGTTCGGTCGCATTGGCATCGCCCTCATGCAGAAAGTTTCTGCGCCGCAGTTCGACCGGATCGATGCCGATCGCCGCCGCGATCTCATCCATGTGCCGCTCCATGGCGAAGATGGCCTGCGGGGCGCCGAAGCCACGAAACGCGCCATAGGGGACGATATTCGTCGCCCACGCACGTGAGCGCACGCGAATATTCGGGCACACATAAGGGCCGCAGGAATGCAGGGTGGCGCGCGAGAGCACTGTGGAAGACAACGTGGAATAGGCGCCGCCGTCAATGGCCAGATCGATCTCCATCGCCAGCAGCTTGCCGTCCTTGTCCAGTGCGGTGCGATGGCGCACGCGCGAAGGATGCCGCTTGGTGGTGGCCGCGAGATCTTCCATGCGGTCGTACGCCATCTTCACCGGATGGCCGCTCTTCATCGCCAGCAAGGCCGCATGGGAGGCGAGGATCGAAGGATAATCTTCCTTGCCTCCGAAGGCCCCGCCAGTCTCCGTTTGAATCACGCGCACTTTTTCATCGGGCAAATCGAACACCGCACGCAGCGTCTTATGCACGTAGTACGGGCACTGCAGCGATCCCCATACGGTGATGCCGTCTTCTCGATTCCACTCGGCGATCATGCCGTTGTTTTCAATGTAGAGATGTTCCTGTGCGCCGGTGCGGTATTCTCCTTCGATCTTGTGCGCCGCTGTCGCCCACACTGAATCGACATCGCCTTTTTCAAGCAGAAAACTCTTAAGGATGTTGTCTTCGCCGTGAATGATTTCGTTCTGCTTTTCGCTCTCCTCGATGGTGAACACCGGCGGAAGTGGATCGTATGCGATGCGCACCGCGCCGGCTGCCTCAAGCAGTTTATGTTTGTCAGGATGCGCGAGCAGAAGAATTGCCTCGTCGCAGTGATTCACCTTGCCGTCAGCCAGGCACGGCTGGTCGGCGACGATGAGCTGGATGTGATTTTTTCCAGGCACGTCGGCCGCGGTCACGATCGTGAATTCGCTCCAGTTGATGCATGGATCGAACGTAATGGAGCGAATGATGCCGCGCGGAATGGTGCTGCGAACAGTCGCACCGTGCCACATGCCCTCGCGTTCGATATCGTCCACATACTGCGCGCGCCCCACAAGTTTGTCTACGCCTTCTTTGCGAGGAACAGGGGCGCCAACGATGCGGGTTGTCGCAGTCGTGCTCATGGCCGAATATGCCGGAAATTCCGCACAGGTTGAGGCATAGAATACATCGATGTGCAGAAGAAGGAAAGCGGCAAACTTATGAAGCCAATGTAGCCAGCGTGCGCGCCAGCACATGCACGCCGCCGCCGATCCACTCGGGCGATGCATATTCGTCGGGCCGATGGCTTACTCCTCCGCGGCAAGGAATGAAAAGCATGGCCGTCGGAGCAATACAGGCAACAAAAGAAGAGTCGTGATACGCGCGCGCCACCATGCGCTTGTATGTTTTTCCGGCTTCTTGGGCTGAGGCTTCCAGCGCGTCCAGAATAACCGGATCGCAGGCAGTCGGAGGGTCGGCATTGATCAGCTCGATCGTGATCGCAACGCCGCGCCGTGCGCTCACTTCATCGCAGGTCGAATGCAGGGTTTCGAGCACGCGGTCGCGGCGCGCCTTGTCAATGTCGCGCACATCGGTGGTAATCATCGCGCGGGAAGCAATGCTATTGACCGCGCCGGGAAAGACCTCGCAGACGCCAACGGTAGCCACGGTGTCGATGGCGCCCGAGGATTTGGCGGCGGCTTCCAGCGCCAGGATCAGCTCTGCCGCTGCGGCAAGTGCATCTTTGCGGCCAGGCATCAGCTTGCCGCCTGCATGTCCGCCTTCACCTTGAATCACGATGCGTTGGCTGGCTGGCGCGGCAATGTGCGTAACGAGCCCGAGGTCGAGGCCCTCTGCTTCAAGGTACGGACCCTGCTCGATGTGCAGTTCGATAAACTGGTGCCAATGCCCGGAAGGTAGCGCGACGGTTTCGAGTCGTCCTGCGAAGCCGGCGTGCGAGCGCAGCTCTTCCAGCCCGCGGCCATCTTTGTCGCGCAGAGCCAGCGCTTTCTCCGGCGTAAGGACGCCTGCCATCATGCGGCTGCCCAGGCAGCCGATGCCGAAGCGCGTCGGCTCTTCGGCAGTGAAGACCACCAGTTCGATCGAACGGCGCGGTTTGAAGCCGAGTTCCTTTAGAACGCGAATCGCTTCTAAGCCGCCGAGCACGCCCACGCAGCCGTCATAGAGGCCGGCGTTCGGAATTGCGTCGATATGCGAGCCCGTGCCGACAGGCGCAAGAGTGGAATCGCTGCCATGCCAGCGAGCGAAGGTGTTGCCGACAGCATCATGCCGCACGGTGAGCCCTGCATCCTCGCACAGGCCTTTCACATATGCGCGCGCACGCAGGTCAGCCTCGCCGAAGACAATGCGGGTGACCACCGGGGGCTCAGCCTCGGAGATCTGCGCCAGTGACTGCAGTTCCTGCATCAGCCTGTTGATTGAGAGTGTGGCGCGAGTCGCAGTCATACGCTCATGCTCCTAATGGATGCCTGCGCCAGTCTTTGTAGATGAGATATTTTGCCGGCTTCTTGCCGAGCGCGCCGAACCACTGCGGGCAGTATGCAGCCATCCAGATGAAGTCGCCGGCCTCCACCGGATACCAAGAGTCGCCGAGCCTGTAGATGCCTCCGCCTTCCAGCATGAGCAATCCATGCTCCATGACGTGGATCTCAACCATGCTCAGCGCGGAGCCGGGATCATAGGTCATCGTATTCACCGCAAAATCATAGGGAGGCTCATCGGGCATGAGCGCTCGCACACGCAAACCCTCGTCCCCCATCAGCGCAGTGGAGGCAATCTGCGATTCGTCGCCCACAACGATCTCCGGTAGCGCAGCGCCTGTTTGCCGTTGATAAGGCTTCTCGATCACAGCGGCGCGAGACGCGCTTTTCGCGTGTACAGTGTGCGGTGCGTCCTGTGGCAAATAGGCGAAGCCGCCCGGAACCAGAGAGTGACTTCTTTTGCCGGCCTCGAGTTCCAGTTCGCCTTCGAGCACGTAGAGAAACCGCTGCCCCGATGCGTAGCCGAGCGAACCGCCGGCTGCAAACGCAGCGGTCATCTGCGTGAAGCGCGCACCTAATTGCGGCGCGGCATGGATGATGAAGTCCACATTTTCGGCGCCAGGCAAAGGAGTGCGGATAAACGTGTCCGGCGTTTGCAGCAAGTGATCGGGTTTGAGGCTGCTCCGTGTTGCTCCCAGATGATGCAAATGTGACCTCGACGGACGAAGATCTCCGTAAGATGTTGATCGATTTTAACTGACGTCCGCTGCGAACTGTTCGAGAAATTTACGGCCCACAAGCAGCGCGGCTTCAACGTCTTCTTCGCGCACCGTCTCATCGGGGTGATGGCTGATGCCACCCGGACTACGCAGGAAGAGCATGGCCGTAGGCGTGCGCGCGGCCATCACCATCGCGTCATGGCCTGCGCCGCTGGTCATGCGCTTCACCGGGAACGCCGCAGCTTCAAGCGAAATCTGGAGTAAGTTGCACATGAATCTGTCTAAATCCACTGCTTGCTGATCAAGTTTTTGAACCCATTCCACCGCGACGCCGCGTTTATGTGCTGCAATCTGAGCTTCATGAATAAAATGTCTGACCCAATGACTTCGCTGGCGATTGCTCATGTGGCGAACGTCTAGGCTTAACTCGACCTGTCCCGGAATCACGTTTCCCGCGTTTGGCCTGAGATCGATTTTGCCTACAGTCGCTACAAGCCCCTCTTCTTTTTTCGCAATCGCTTCCACAGCAGAGATCCATTCTGCTGCCGCAGCGAGAGCATCCCGGCGCAGATGCATCGGCGTAGTGCCCGCGTGGTTAGCCTGACCGTTGAATCGGAACCCAAGCCTCGTTTGCCCTACGATGCCTTCGACTATGGCAAGTTGTAAGTCCTCAGCCTCGAGCACGGGCCCTTGCTCAATGTGCAGTTCGATAAAGCCCAGCAGATCTTCATGCAGTATCGCTTCATTGATCTTCTCGGGGTTGAGTCCGAACTGTCGAATCGCATCATCCATGCGCACGCCGTCAGCATCCTCATATGCAAGCGTGGATTTATCGAATGTCCCGGTCACAGCACGAGAGCCCAGAAAAGGAGTTGCATATCGTACACCCTCCTCTTCCGAGAAAGCAATCACCTCAATCGGCAGCGGTAGCTTGAGCTCCTGCGCCAGTTCCACCCATTCGAGCGCGAGCGTTACGCCCAGCACGCCGTCGAACGCGCCCGCATCAGGCACCGTGTCGAGGTGCGAGCCGAGGAGAAGACGTTTTTTGCCGGCACATGGCGGCTGCCAAAGCCCACGCAGATTGCCTATGGCGTCCACGCGCGTATTCATGCCAAGCGCTTGCATACGCTCAGTAAGCAGCGCGTGAACATCGTGCATCGGCGGTGTGAGAAAGCGCCGTGTAATGCGCCCCGGCTCCTCAGTGAAAGCCGCGATTCTGCGGCATTCTTGGATGGCCCTCTGCGCACGCGCTCTCATGCCCGTGCCCATTCTCTGCCGCGCGCCGGTCCGTCGATCTGGCCGTTCGCAAAAATGCACTCTCCGCGCAACCAGGTTTCTTGCACTCGGCCGCGCAATTCTACACCGAGATAGGGTGAGAGCTGGTGACGAAAGCGCAAGTCATCGGGCATGACGGTCCACTCTGCGTCCGGATCGAAGAGGACGAAATCGGCGTCCGCTCCGGGCGCGAGCGCGCCTTTGCGTCTGGTCATTCCGGCGAGCCGCGCAGGCGCGGCGGCCATCCACTCGCCCATGCGCTCCATACCGATGCCGCGGCGGCGCATCGCGGTCCACACAACGGACAGGGCCAGACCGAGCGAAGCAATGCCACCCCAGGCCTGGTCGAAGCGGCCGCTCTCTTTGCATTTCATGGCCGGAGGGCAGGGGGAGTGGTCGGTGGTGATCATGTCGATCATGCCGGATTCTAGCCCGCGCCAGAGCCTTTCGCGATTCTCCGCGCTGCGAACGGGCGGCGCGCATTTGTATTCGGTTGCGCCGTCGGGAATTTCTTCGCCGGCAAACCACAGGTAATGAGCGCAGGTTTCCACCGTGAGTGGCAGGCCACGGCCGCGCGCCTCTTCGATCAGCGGGAACGCTTCCGCGCTGGCGAGGTGCACGATGTGGACATGCGCATCGAATTGTTCTGCCAGCCGAATGAGCAAATCGATGGCTTCGATCTCAGCCGTATCGGGGCGCGAGGCGAGATAGGTGGAATATCTTCGCCAGTCTGCGTGCCGGGCGTTGAGCGCGTCCGTCGCCGCTTCCACCGGCCCGGCAACCTCAGCGTGCGCCAGCAGTGGCAACCCGGCGCCGCGCAGTCGCGCGAGCGCGAGGCGCAGGTCGGCTTCGTCAACCCAGGCAAAGCCGTCAATTCCGGAGTGAATGAGGAAGCATTTGAAACCTGGAACACCCGCGTGAACCAGGCCGGGCAGGGAATCGGCGTTGCCGCGCACCGCGCCGCCCCATGCGGCCCAGTCGACCCATGTTTTGCCGTGGGCTGCGCGGCGCTTTGCTTCCAGCGCTTCGGCATGGATCGTCTCGGGCACGCAATTGAGCGGCATGTCGACGAGCGTGGTCACTCCACCTGCTGCTGCGGCCTGTGTCGCCGTTGCAAAGCCCTCCCATTCTGTGCGTCCCGGCTCGTTGATGTGGACATGCGTATCCACCAGGCCGGGCAAGAGGATGAGATCGCCGAGATCACGCAGTGCGGCCTCGGCCGGCATTTCGGTCCAACCCCCAACGCCGATAATCCGCTCCTGCTCCACGACCAAAGTTGCGGGCCGGAGGCCTTGAGGGGTGAGTATACGGGTGGAACGGAATGCCTGGCGCATGTTGTGTTTACTTTCGCCGCTTGGGGAGGGTCAGGGCAAGCGGATAACGCACGCTTGGGCCTGGGCAGAACTGCTGCGGATCGAGGCTTGCTCAAAGTCCGCTCAGGGCTCGATCGAGGGCCGCCGCGTCATGTGAAGGAGAGAGCCGGCAGATACACACGTCGGCGCTTGGTGCGCACAGAGCCTCGCGCACAATGCCGCGAGCGCCTCGCGCTATTGACGGAGCCGGCTTAGCAGGTCCTGGGGATGGACTGGTTTGGCGAGAATCTCGAACTCGTAGCCTTGAGTGCGTGCTTTTTCGAGCAGATCGGCCGTGGCCGCCTGACCGGAAAAGAGCAGAATCTTGATCGAAGGCAACAAGGAACGGATGCGGATGGCCGCGTCAATACCGTTCAAATCGGCCATGATGACGTCAGAAATGAGCATATCCGGCGCAAAGGTTGGGGCCATTTCGAGGGCGCGTTCTCCGGAATACACCGCGCGTGCATCAAAGCCGCTCTGGTTCAAAATCATGGCCAGCGTATCGGCGATGACACGCTCGTCGTCTGCAACCAGCACCTTGGGTTTCGTTGTCGTATCGGGCATATTCTCCTGGATGCTTACGGGGAATGATTGGGTGCTTACTCCGGTCCTTTCATCAAAATACGCGAGCTGCCGCTCCACTGGCTATTCGCCTGTTTTCAATGATAACCTCGGCAGGGATACTCTCGTCGTTCCTGAACGACGAAGGGATTTTTTCTTCCCATCCGCTCCCGCTGACCGGTGAAGCCAGCCAACCGCGGCGCGTTTGATTCATCGAATCGCAAAACGCCAGGTCTATGATTGCAAAGACGCTTTCGTGACGAAACAAGTTGCACTCCCTGGGTACAGCAGTTTCATCGGCAAAGTTGAGTGAGTTTTTGTTAGATTCATGCCGGTGAGTGCGCGTGTCGCTCGGTCCGGATGGTATATGCAAACCGGCCAACTGCCGATTCGAAAAACCTTCGAGATAAACCGGAGACCGACTCATGCAGGAAGCAGTTTTATCCAACCAGGACCAGGCCGCGGTTCCGGCGGCCGAGGCAATCATCCGCGCTGAACGGATCGAAAAATACTACGCGCAGCCCAGCGAGAATCGTATCCAGGTGATCTCGGCGACTGACCTGAGTATCGTTCCCGGCGAGATTCTTGCCCTGCTCGGTCCCTCGGGTTCGGGCAAGTCCACCATGCTGCGGATGCTCACGGGCCTCTCTACGCCATCGGCCGGGCGGGTTTACTGGCACGAAAAACCGATTACAGAGGCGGAGATCAACGTTTCGATCGTCTTCCAGAGCTTTGCGCTTTTCCCGTGGCTGACGGTTCTTGAAAATGTGGAGGCGCCTCTGCAGGCGCGCGGCGTGCCGCCGGAAGAGCGGCGCGAACGCAGCATGAAGATGCTCGACACCGTCGGATTAGACGGTTTTGAAGGAGCCTTCCCCAAGGAGCTTTCCGGCGGCATGCGGCAGCGCGTCGGTTTCGCCCGCGCCCTGGTAGTCGAGCCGGAGGTGCTCTTCATGGACGAGCCTTTCTCAGCCCTCGACGTGCTTACCGCAGAAAACCTGCGCAGCGAGCTGCTTGAGCTGTGGGCTAAGAAAACCATGCCCACCAAAGCCGTCTTCATTGTGACCCACAACATTGAAGAAGCCGTTCTATTGGCTGATCGCATCATCGTGCTGGGACGCAATCCCGGCCATATCCGTACCGATTTTCGCGTGCAGTTGCCGCAGCCGCGGGACCGCAAATCGGAAGGGTTCACCCAGCTCGTGGACTACATCTACAAGGTGCTCACACGGCCCGACGTAGCCCCGGCAGAGATTCCCGGCCAGACCGGCGGACCGCGCACACGCGACCAGCGCCAGATGCGCTATCAGATGCTGCCGCATGTGCGTCCCGGAGGCGTGGCCGGACTGCTGGAGCTGTTGCTGGATAAAGGCGGCCGGGACGATATCTACCGCCTGGCCGATGACCTGGCCTTCGAGATCGACGATCTGCTGCCGATTGTGGACGCTGCGCAGTTGTTGGGCTTTCTGAAGGTCGAAGAAGGCGATGCGGCCATCACCGCAAGCGGCACGGAGTTTGCGAACTCAGAGATCCTGCGCCAGAAAGAGCTTTTCAGGGAGGCGGTAGTCGAGAACGTCCTGCTGCTGCGCCAGATTCGCCGTGCCATCGAGTCGAAGAGCGATCACACTGCGCCCGACGAGTTTTTTCTCGACATGCTGGATGAACAGTTCAGTGAGGAGGAAAGCCAGCGCCAGCTCGAAACGGCCATTGCCTGGGGCCGCTACGCCGAGCTGTTCGACTTCGACGCGGGCCGGCGCCGTTTTGTGCTGCCCGATGCGCAGGAAGAGGAAATTGCAGCCGGCGAGGATGCCGAGTGAATCTCCAACAGCCATTCGCGCGCTCGCTGGTCACCGTCCGCACATGGCCCTTCTTCATCGACATGGGCGTGGCTCTTTGCGCGCTGGCCGCTTTCTTCGTGGTGGTCAGCACGGGCGTCTACTGGCTGGGCAGGCCGGTTCCGGTGGTGCCCATCTCGAACTCGATCGGCGCGCTGCCGCTCTATGCCTTTTACTCCATCGTGCGCATGACCATTGCGTACCTGCTCAGCCTGGCTTTCGCCATTACATACGGCTACTTGGCCGCCTACAATCCGCGTATCGAGCCATGGATGGTGGCCGCCCTCGACATCCTGCAGTCCATTCCCGTGCTCAGCTTTTTGCCGCCCGTTGTGCTGGCCATGGTCGCACTCATTCCCGGCCATCAACTGGGTATCGAGTTAGGAGTAATCCTGCTCATTTTTACCGGTCAGGTCTGGAATCTGGCTTTCAGCTTCTACACCTCGCTCAAAACCATCCCGCGGGAGATGATTGAGGCCTCGCGGATCTACCGCTACTCGGCCTGGCAGCGTTTCTGGCAGCTTGAGATGCCTTACGCCGCCATCGGCCTGGTGTGGAATTCGATTGTTTCGGTGGCCGGCGGATGGTTCGCGCTCATCGCGTGCGAAATGGGCCCGATCGGCACACATTATTTCATTCAGCTCCCCGGTCTCGGCTCCTATCTGCAAACGTCTTCCGCGGCCGGCGATATACGCGCCATGGTGGCCGGATTCGCTGCGATCATCCTCATCGTGGTGGCCACCGATCAGTTGATCTGGCGTCCGCTCATCGCCTGGAGCGACAAGTTCAAATTCGAGCAGGTGGAATCCGCAGACCGCGTTAAGTCGCCTGTCCTCGAGCTCTTGCGCAAATCCAAGCTCTTCAGCACCCTTCCAGGCCACGTTGCGCATCGCATCGAGGAGCCGATCTATCATCGCCTGGCGCAAACCCGTGAGTGCCGTGTCGTGCGCCCGCTCGATGCGGGGCCGTCGGGCAAAAACTCCATCACGTTGTGGGTGCTCGCCGCCGCGTTGGCCATCGCCGTCATCTGGGCTGCCGTGCAGGCGCTCTTCATGCTCAGTACCATCACCTGGCCGGATCTGCGCCTGTTGTTCGAGGGCGCTGCGGCCACGTTCCTGCGCGTGAACGCTGCCCTGCTCATCTCCGCGGCATGGACCATCCCGGTCGGTGTGGCCATAGGATTCAATCCGAAGATCGCGCGCGTTGTGCAGCCGCTCGCGCAGGTCATGGCTTCGATACCTGCCACGGCATTCTTTCCCATCCTGCTTATTGGCCTGGTCAGCATCGGCGGCGGGTTAGGTATCGGGTCCATTGCGCTGATGTTGTTGGGCACGCAGTGGTATATCCTCTTCAACGTCATCGCCGGCGCCATGTCCATTCCTTCGGACCTGCGCGAGGTCGCCACGCTCTACCGCTTCACCCGCTGGCAGCGTTGGACACGGCTTATCCTTCCCGGCATCTTCCCCTACCTCATCACCGGCATGGTCACTGCCTCCGGGGGCGCGTGGAACGCTTCCGTCTTCGCCGAGTACTCTCACCTGAAGGATCGCACTCTCGAAACGATAGGTCTCGGCGCACAAATTGACGCGGCCACTGAAAGTGGCCGGTTTCCCATGCTTTTGCTGGCTACAATCATGATTTCGTTGATGGTGATTACCATGAACCGGCTGGTGTGGCGCAGGCTCTACCGGCTGGCGGAGACGCGGTTTAAACTCGAAGGTTAACGGGCCTCTGCAAGCGGTCCTGCACTGCGGGAGTTCTATGATTCGCGTGGGTCTGATAGGTTTCGGCCTGGGCGGGCGCGTTTTCCATGCGCCGCTGATCTCTTCGGTCGAAGGGTTGGAACTGGCTGCCGTCCTCGAGCGTACGTCCGGCAAAGCGCAAGAGCGCTATCCCGGGATCGTCACGCATCGATCTCTCGACGAGCTGCTGGCCGATCCTTCGCTCGGCCTGATCGTCGTCACCACTCCCAACGCGACGCACTTCGAGCTGGCTCGGCTGGCTCTCGAGGCCCGCAAAAGCGTGATCGTGGATAAGCCGATGGCGATTACATCGGCTCAAGTCGCCGAGTTGATGGAGCTGGCTCGAAGGCAAAACCTCTTGCTGGCGCCATTCCATAACCGTCGCTGGGACGGCGACTTCCAGACAGTTCAGAAACTGCTGCATGAAAAATCGCTGGGCCGGTTCGTCTCCTTCGAATCGCGCATGGACCGCTGGCGGCCCGTGCTGCCCAAGGATCGCCTGTGGAAGGACGATCCAGCCGGTGGCGGCCTCTTGCTCGACTTAGGAACCCATCTGGCCGATCAGGCTCTCGTGCTTTTCGGCAAGCCTGAAGGGGTGAGCGCCGACCTTCGCCGCGAGCGTGACGGCGCGGGTGCGAACGATTCGTTTACCGTCCGGCTTCGCTATCCCGGGCTCCTTGTCACCCTGGGCGCAAACAGCCTCTCACTGCCGGCGGGACCTCGTTTTCATCTCCGCGGTACGAACGGAAACTACTGGAAACACGGTGTAGACCCGCAGGAGGCTGCGCTCAGCAAGGTGACTCGCATCAACGATCCGGCTTGGGGATATGAGCCTGCGGCGGACTGGGGCGTGCTGCACGTGGGCATTGAAGGTGGATCGGTGACGCGCCCTGTAGAACCGATTCCCGGCGATTACCGGATGTACTACGCCGGAATCCGCGATGCCTTGCTTGGCAAAGGGCCCGCGCCGGTTGCGGCGCTCGATGCCTGGCGTGTCGCGCGGCTGCTCGAATGGGCCTCGGAAAGCTCCGTGCAGCGCAGAGAGATTGTCTGCGACTGGAGCGGAGAACCGGAAGACCCGTTGCATTCTCACTCCTGACGGACGGGACTGGTTTGCATTGTATTCTCGGGCTCTTTTTCCACCAGCGGCACCCAGAAACGAAAGCAGGCGCCGCTGCCAGGAACGCTCGTTGCTTCGATGCCGCCCCCGTGTACCGTCAGAATCGCGCGGACGATGGCCAGGCCCATCCCCGATCCCTTACGGGTGCGTTCGCTGCGCTTGCCCCGATAGAATTTTTCGAAGATCAGCGGCAGGTCAGCCGCATCGATGCCGGGTCCATTGTCTTCCACGCGAAACTCGAGCCGGTCTCCAGCCCGCCAGGTGCTCAGGACGACGCGGCTTCCCTGCGGCGTATAGGTGGCCACGTTTTCGAGCAGATGGCGCAAAACCCGGCCCAGCAAGTGGGGGTCAAACCACACCGGTTTCTCCTGGACTGTCTCCTCCCGGTCTTTTCCGCCTGGTCCGTCTGAACTTCCCAGTTGAACGCTCACCTTGTGCGAGGCCAGGATCTTGCGCGACCCCTCCACGGCTTCATCGAGCAGTTCGCGGGGGTGGTGAGGCGAGCGATGAACCTGGACCACGTTCGCATCGATCTCCGCCATCTCGACGGCTTCGCCGATCAGCACGTCCAAACGTGTAGCTTCTTCGTCGATGATGGATACCAGATCGCTCCGCCCCGCTTCGTCCATCTCTCCGGCCTGCAGCAGAGTTGTGGCGGCGGCGCGTATCGATGTGAGCGGCGTGCGCAATTCGTGGGTCAGCGAGTCGATGAGAGCCGTGCGCAGCCGTTCGGCTTCGCGCGCAGCCTCAACCCGCGCCGAGTTTTCGATGGCGATGGATCGGGCGACCGCGATCGAAACCTGTCCGCTTACGGCCGCTGCGACCTCGCGCGATAAAGCCTCCGGCCGCCACGCCAGGGCGCCTACCGGTCTCAGGCCCACCATCAACGCTGTTGTGTGATAACCCGCGAACGAGGTGATGGTCGGATTCGTCTCCCGTGCAATAGACTGCATGCTTGCCCGCAAGCCTGCAGGCATCTCGTCCGCCGCCGCATAGAACTTGTCCTGGTCGATGACGTAGAGGGCCGCGGCATTCAGGGCAAAGATGCGCCGGATGAGCTGCGGAAGATCGTGGATGAGCCGGCCCGCATCCTCATAGAGCATCATCTCCTGGCTTAGCGCGTAAAGCCGCTCCACGTCTGCCTGGCGCTGCTCAGCCTGGCGTGTCTGGCGCATGGACTGTTCCGCTACACGGCCCACGACCACGCTGCTGGCGACAAAGGAAAGCATGTCGATCCACTGCTGCGCGCCGGCCAGCCGCAAGGTGTGGTAGGGAGGCAGGAAGTAGTAGTCGAACGAGAGCGCGCAGAGCGCCGCGATATAGAGAGAAATACGCACACCGGACCGCGTTGCCGACCACACTACGAGCACCAGGAGCACCATGCCCGCGGTCGTGGAGCTGGCGTCGAGTGCGGTGAGGGCCAGGGCCGTAACGATCGGCAGAGCCGTGACCGCGCTCCAGCGAATCGCTTTTCCTAAAATGGACTGCTCTTTCGTCTTGTCGTTCATGTTTGAGTCATTTCCATGCTTGGGTCCATGCTCGGGTCCATGCTCAGGCGCAATCCTGCCCGGGCCGCAGGATGATGTAATCTTCCCGTGGAAGAAGAATCGCATGCCGGACAGAATTCTGGTTATCGATGATGAGTCGCAGATCACGCGGGTGCTGCGTGCCGCCCTTTCTGCGCAAAATTATGACGTACGCACGGCCAATGATCCTGAAGAGGGCCTGCAGGTTTTTCGTGACTGGCCGCCTGATTTGGTTATTACCGATCTGATGATGCCGGGAATGAGCGGTGTCGAGGTCTGCCGTGCCATCCGGACGCACGCGGCTACGCCCATCCTCGTGCTCTCGGTGCGCGACCACGAGCGGTCGAAGGTGGAGGCGCTTGATGCAGGGGCCGACGACTACGTGACCAAGCCGTTCAGCATTCAGGAGCTGCTGGCCCGTGTGCGCGCTCACCTGCGCCGCGCGCCGGAGCGCGAAACCGCCGCAGTCAAGGTGGGCGAATTCGTCGTCGACTCCAATGCGCACAGCGTTACCCTGCAGGGAAAACCGGTTCATCTCACGCCTAAGGAATTTGATCTGCTGCTTCATTTGACGAGACATGCCGGCAAAGTGATTACGCATCGCGCCCTTCTCACCGCCATTTGGGGAGCGCAATCGGCCCATCAGCCCGAATATCTGCGCGTCTTTGTAGGCCAGTTGCGCAAAAAGCTCGAAAGCGAAACCGGCAAGCAATACATTCAGACTGAACCCTGGGTCGGCTACCGCTTCGTTCCCGAAGGCCTGAGCAGCAACGAGGACTGATTCCGACCCCGCAGGGTTGCGCGTGAACCGACGCATCTTCAAGGATCTACGTTATTTTTGCGCAGGGATCCGCGCGTCCTTACGTTTTATTTAGAAAATCTTTTCGATACTCAAACCTGTTGCACGCCAGAATGACTTTGGGGTCGGGTGAGATGGATAACGAGTTCAATTCCGCGCCCACCAGCTTTGGAGATTCGCAATGCAGGACGTAATCATGCTCTTGTTCACCGCCGCTTTCTTCATCGTGGCGTTTCTATACGTCAAGGCTTGCCAGAAATTGAGGTAGATTGCTGTGCATATCAATCCCGTCACGTTGATAGCGCTGGTTCTTTCTATTCTGCTGCTGGGTTATCTCACCGTCAGCCTGCTCTTCCCGGAGAAATTCTGAAATGACGGCCAATGGCTGGTTGCAGTTTGCAGTCTTCAGTCTGGTCCTGCTCGCGACCGTGCGCCCGGTGGGCATCTATCTGGCATGCGTGCTGGAGGGAGAACGCACCTGGCTCGATCCGGTGCTGCGCCCGCTCGAGCGGCTTATCTACAAGCTCGCCGGCGTGAATGCCGAGAAGGAGATGAACTGGCGCGAGTATGCTTTCGCGATCCTGGGCTTCTCCGCGGTGAGTCTGGTCGTAACGTACGCGATCGAGCGTTTGCAGGCATACCTGCCCTTTAATCCACAGCATCTGGCGAATGTCGGCCCCGATCTGGCCTGGAACACCGCCGCCAGCTTCACGACAAACACCAACTGGCAGTCCTATACGCCCGAGAGCACCATGAGCTATCTCACCGAGATGGCCGGCCTGGCGACGCATAACTTCTTCTCCGCGGCCGTCGGCATCGTTGTGGCCGTGGCGCTCATTCGCGGCATCAAGCGCACCACTTCCGCTACGATCGGCAACTTCTGGGTCGATACGACGCGCACCATGCTCTACATTCTCGCGCCGGCATGTGTCATCTACGCGCTGCTGCTGGTCGCGCAAGGCGTTCCGCAGAACCTGCACGCGTACACGGTCGCTCACACGCTCGAACAGCCCGGCCAGGCGCAGACCATCGGCGAAGGGCCGGTTGCTTCCCAGGAAGCCATCAAGATGCTGGGCACCAACGGCGGCGGTTTCTTCAATGCCAACAGCGCGCACCCTTACGAGAATCCCACGCCGTTCTCGAACTTTCTTGAGATGCTGTCGATCTTCATTATTCCCGCAGGCCTCACCTACACGCTGGGCCGCATGACCGGCTCGCCCGGTCACGGATGGGCCGTCTTCGGAGCGATGTTTGTGCTCTTTGCGGCAGGCTTCGCCGTTGCGTACTGGGCGGAGTCCCAACCTTACAACGCCATTCATGGCGCCGCGCAGACCGGCAGCGCCACGGCTCCCGCCGGCAACATGGAAGGCAAAGAGGTGCGCTTCGGCATCTCGGACTCCACGCTTTTTGCCACCATCACCACCGATGCGAGCTGCGGCGCGGTGAACAGTATGCACGACAGCTTTACGCCCCTCGGCGGCATGATCCCGCTGGCCAACATCATGCTTGGAGAAGTCGTCTTCGGGGGTGTTGGCTCCGGCCTGTACGGCATGTTGATCTTTGTCGTGCTTTCGGTCTTCATCGCCGGGCTGATGGTGGGGCGCACGCCCGAATACCTGGGCAAAAAGATCGAGTCGTATGACGTAAAGATGGCCATGCTCTATACGCTTATCTTTACGCTCATCGTTCTGGTCTTCGCGGCGGTCTTTGTGCTCTTGCCGAATGTAGGGCTTTCCAGCCTCAATAATCCCGGGCCGCACGGGTTCTCGGAGATTCTCTATGCCTTCACCTCCGGCGCAGGCAACAACGGCTCCGCCTTTGCCGGCCTCAACGCCAATACCTGGTGGTACAACGTGGCGCTGGGGTGGGACATGCTCATCGGCAGATTGCTGATGATGATCCCGGTGATCGCGCTGGCAGGAAACCTGGCGCAGAAGAAAAGCGTGCCGCCGTCGCCCGGCACCTTCCCGGTGAATACAACGTTGTTCGCTGTATTGCTTGTCGGCGTGGTGTTGATCGTGGGCGCACTCACCTTCTTTCCTGCGCTGAGCCTGGGACCGGTGCTCGAACATCTGCTCCTCAAATCCGGCCAGCTCTTCTGAAGCAGGGAAATGGCAGACATGAAGAGAGAGTCCAACCAGGAAAACGGAAGAAACGGCCATGGCTGAAAAGACAAATCTCTGGAATACGCAAATCATCGGGCAGGCGCTGATCGATTCGGTGCGCAAGCTCGATCCGCGCTGGATGGTCAAGAACCCTGTGATGTTTGTGGTGGAAGTGGGCAGTGTGCTCACCACGGCGCTACTCATCGACAACTCCATTCACAACCGCCCGGGGTTTGCCTTCAATCTTCAAATCACACTATGGCTCTGGTTCACGGTGCTTTTCGCCAACTTTGCCGAGGCAATGGCCGAAGGCCGCGGCAAGGCGCAGGCTGATACGCTGCGCAAGGCCAAAGGCGAAACGGTTGCCCAACGCTACACCGCGAGCGGAGGATTCGAAGAAGTTCCCAGCGGCCAGCTTCGCGCCGGAGACCTGATCTACGTTGAAGCCGGCAAATACATCGCCGGTGACGGCGAAGTGATTGAAGGCGTGGCCTCCGTGGACGAGTCAGCCATCACCGGCGAGTCCGCTCCCGTGATTCGCGAAGCTGGCGGCGACCGCTCGGCCGTGACCGGCGGCACCAAGGTGTTGTCCGACTGGATCAAAGTGCGCATTACCTCGAATCCTGGAGAAACCTTTCTCGACCGCATGATCGCGCTGGTCGAAGGCGCGACCCGGCAGAAGACGCCGAACGAGATCGCCCTCAGCATTCTGCTCTCCGGTCTCACCATCATCTTTCTGCTCGCCGTGGTCACGCTGCAACCGTTTGCCATCTACTCGAAGGCTCCGCAAACGGTCTTCGTGCTGGTCTCGCTCTTGGTCTGTCTCATTCCCACCACCATCGGCGGCTTGCTCTCGGCTATCGGCATCGCCGGCATGGATCGCCTGGTGCAGTACAACGTGCTTGCCATGAGCGGCCGTGCCGTGGAAGCCGCAGGCGACGTGAACACGCTCCTGCTCGACAAGACCGGAACCATCACGCTCGGCAACCGGCAGGCAACCGAGTTCATTCCCGCGCCCGATGTAAGCAATGAACGGCTCGCGAATGCGGCACAGCTTGCCTCTCTCTCCGATGAAACGCCGGAGGGCCGCTCGATCGTTGTGCTTGCCAAAGAGAAGTACAACCTGCGCGGCCGCGACCTGGGTGGCATTCACGCTGAATTTGTTCCTTTCACTGCGCAGACGCGTATGAGCGGCGTGAACCTGCCCGGTACGCGCATCCGCAAAGGCTCGGTCGATGCCATTGCGCGCTTCCTCGAAGAGCAGGGAGCGGTGTTGCCGCAGAAGGTGCGCGACAGCGTGGAAGAGATCGCCCGCGCCGGTGGCACGCCGCTGGTGGTGGCCGAAAACTCTACCGCGCTCGGTGTGATCTATCTCAAAGACATCGTCAAGGGCGGGCTCAAGGAGCGTCTTGCGCGGCTGCGCGCCATGGGCATCCGCACCATCATGATCACCGGCGATAATCCGCTCACCGCGGCGGTGATTGCCCGCGAGGCTGGGGTGGACGATTTCCTGGCTGAAGCCAAGCCCAAGGACAAGATGGACCTGATCAAACGCGAGCAGGGCAAGGGCAAGCTCGTCGCCATGACCGGCGACGGCACCAACGACGCTCCCGCTCTGGCGCAGGCCGACGTGGGCGTGGCCATGAATTCCGGAACTCAAGCCGCAAAAGAAGCCGGCAACATGGTTGATCTCGATTCGAACCCGACCAAGCTCATCGAGATCGTTGAGATCGGCAAACAACTGCTCATGACCCGCGGCGCATTGACGACCTTCTCGATCGCCAACGATGTGGCAAAGTACTTCGCCATCATTCCAGCCATGTTCGCCGGTGTGTTCCCCGTCCTCAACGCGCTCAACATCATGTATCTGCATTCGCCGCAGTCGGCGATTCTCTCGGCTGTCGTCTTCAATGCCATCATCATCGTGGCGCTCATTCCCCTGGCGCTGAAGGGCGTGAAGTACGAGCCGCGGGCCGCCGATGTGCTCTTGCGCCAGAACCTTCTGGTGTATGGCGTGGGCGGCATCATCATTCCGTTTATCGGCATCAAGGCCATCGACCTGTGCCTGGTGGCATTGCACATGGTTTGAGAATCGGCGCGCCGCTCAACCGGCCAAGCCGAAAGGGGCCAAAAGGAGCCCAAAGGAGCCCAAAGGAGATTGAGACATGCATTCAACGGCTATGCTAGAAACAGGCGAGACAGTGGCTCGCAAGGAGAGAACCGGGAGCCCGGCTGTGCATTCCGTCTGGAAAACCTCCATTCGCTACACGCTTGTGACTACGTTGCTGCTCGGTCTGGGCTATCCTTTGCTGCTTACCGGCATCGCGGAGTTTGTCTTTCCGCATAGGGCAAATGGCAGCCTGATTCTGCGCAACGGCCAGGTGATCGGCTCCGAGCTGATCGCGCAAAGCTTTACCTCAGACCGGTACTTCCATCCGCGGCCTTCCGCCGCCGGCAACGGCTATGATGCGACTTCCTCGGGCGGCTCGAACCTGGCCCAATCGAATGCCAAGCTCGCGCAGCGCATTCAGGGCGATATCGACAAGCTGGAGAAGGAGAATCCCGGCAAACCTGTTCCCATCGACATGGTCACGACTTCGGGCTCGGGTCTCGACCCCGACATCACGCCGGACAATGCGTACTTCCAGGCGCCGCGCGTGGCCAGGGCGCGAGGACTTTCGGAAGCCGTTGTGCGTTCACTCATCGAAAAGCATACCGAACAACGTACGCTGGGTTTGCTCGGTGAGCCGCGCGTGAATGTCCTCGAACTGAATCTCGACCTCGATAACCTGTCGAAATAGTTCTTCAACTTCTACTTCTACGCGCCCCCGGTTTGCGGAGACAGCGCCGGGTGCGCCAGATCTTATCGCCGCCGACTAAGCACGACATGGGTGCCCCAGGTCTTCCGCCGTGGCGGACCGCGGCGGACTCCGCTCAACATGACAGTGCTTAAATTGTCGGTCTGCAGCCGGGTGCCTCATCCTAACCGCATTCTGTGCGGCGAGCGTGGGAGCACACAGCACTCAAACCACGCGCTCCAGATGAAAAAGCTCCCACCGTGGCGGGAGCTTTTTCATCTGGAGAGAACCAAGGTTTTACGCCATGGCGGGCTGCAGGACAGGCGCCGCCGTAGTTTTTTCTGAAGCCACCACAGGCTGTGCCTGTGCGTGCGTAGTGCGCGTGAGCCGGTGCACGAAGTGATACGGCGGCCACGGGCCAGAGAGCTGCATCTGGCACTCTTTCATCATCGCGCTCGTGGTCGCGAACTTGTTCTGGTAACGCTCCACATACTTGCGCTCGATGAGGTGGGCGATGTCGAGCGCCATCTTGCCGTTTTCCGTGAGCCGGCAGCTCACCTCTTCATCGAGGGGCATAAACAGCCGATGCATCTGGAAGCTTACGGCACGGGCGCGCGTCTGGCGCTCGCGGGTCCGCGCCGCGTTCTCGCGCAGGTTGCTCAGATACTCCCGGCCGACGCTATCGGCTGGCAGATGCCGCTCGATCTCTTTGGTGCAACAGTCATCCACAAAGATCTTGAGATGCATCTCGGCTTTGCCACGCAGCTTGTCGATGTTGCCGAGAAACTGCCGCTGGTTCGAGCGGATGGATTTTCTCAGCGTCTCGTCATCGGAGAAGACCGTGCCGAAGCGGAAGGGAAGGACCGTCGAGTGCTGGAAGCAGTCTGCAATCACCCGTGCATGATCCACACCCGATTTCTGATTGAGGGTTTCTTGCGGGTTGTGTTCGCTGACGATCACGGCGAGGTCACTAGCTGGATATAAAAATACTTGATTCCCGCTTACTCCAAGAACTGATTCCATCGGCACCGGTTTGCGGTGGCGCGCTAATTCAGGAAATGCTTGCTTTTCCCCAATGCAGTAGGCATACCATGCCATGGCGAGACACTCCATTCGCGTGCGCCTGCTCGGACAAGCGCCAGCCGTTGGTGAAGCTCTGTGAACTTGGGAACAACTGCATACGTTAAGTTGGGAGGGCAGGCCATATGAACTGACCCATTCGAACTATCGGGAATACTAGCCTTCCCAAAATACGACTGGCAAGGTCTCGCATCCCAAAACTTCCTAAAGTGAGCAATCTCACGCAAAATAGAATTTGTATCATGGAAATTGCATTTGATATTATGAAAAGCAGTCAAATCCAGACTACATAGGCTTCTATCAGCCTCTTAGAGTGCAAATAGTTGCACATAGGGCGGGAGCTTGGCCTACTGGAAAGCCAGATGACGGCTGGCGTGCCCGGCTATGCGGGCAGGAGGGCGCTTTCTCAGGCGTTTGGCCGGCAGATCGAAGAGCGCAAGAGAAACCGCTCAGTGCAGAATTCCGCGCATGTAGAGATACAGGACCACATTCAAGCCCACTGAGGCGAGCAGCAGAAGCAGCGAGATCGTGGCGAAAGCGGTCATCTTGCGGCGCACGGATTTGAGATCCTCAAGCAATTCCTGCTGCTCAAGCGTGTTCCGGTCCGTCGCTTCCTGCACCATCTCCAAGCGGTCTTCCACTTTTTTGAGCGCCGCATTCTGCTCGGTGATCTGCTCACGCAGCTTGCGATGCTGCGTTTGCAATTCGGTGACGCCGTTTTCGAGAGGAGCCAGATTGGCCGGAGGAGCCGGCGCCGGCGCGCGCGGCGCCAGCAGGTTGGCGACGGTTGCGAGAACCTGGCCGTCCAAGAGCGGAAGCACTTTTTGCACAAAGGGCAGCGCCATGCGCACTCCTTTTACAGCGCGCTGCAGGTTCGAGGGCTGACCGGCAAGATCGTCCCCTTCCGGCTGCACGCCCTGGTCGGCATCGGATGCGGAGGGTTGCGTGAAGCGCGCAGATTCTGTCTGGAACACCGATCCGGCAGGCCGGCCTGCATCACCTCTAGCCAGCGGAGAACCGACCGCCCGCGGGCGCGGCGCCTCAACGTTCCTGGGCAGATCTTCTTCGTGCGGTTCGGTGCTTTCGGGCTCGTCCATAGCTTCCTCTCCATTCACTATAAAAAGGGAATCCCGAAAAGGGAATCAGGTTCGAGCCGGATTTTTTCACCTCTCCCGCCCGGCTTGCGGTTCTTGCAGCACTCTTTCACCCGGTCCTGAGCGGGCCGTCGGTCTGCTCGCGTATCCTCACCGTAGGAGATGCGCGTGAACCCAGTTCTCTCCCATACTCTGCGTAACGTGCAGCGCAGCATTCTGGCCGGCATCATCACCATCGGGCCGCTCTTTGTCACCTATCTGATCTTCAGCTTCCTCTTCACCACGCTGGCTAACGCCGGGCGTCCTCTGGTGCAGCTCTTTGCCGCGATCTTTCCGCTGGGCTGGTTCACCAATCCCTTCATGCAGTCGGTGCTGGCCATCGTGCTTACTCTGGCGGTGCTCTATCTTGTGGGCCGAGTAACCTCGGTCGTTGTGGGCCGGCAGGCTTTTGAGATCTTCGAATCGGTGCTGGAACGCCTGCCGTTCGTGGCCAAGGTCTACACCTCGGTCCGGCAGCTCATCGACACCATGATGGCCAAGAAGCCATCGAGCCAGCGCGTGGTGTTGATCGATTTTCCGATCGAAGGGCAGAAGAGCATCGGCTTCCTCACCCGCACGCTCGTGGATTCGGCAACGGGTGAACCGCTTGCCGCCGTGTTGCTGCCCAACGCCATCAATCCCACATCTGCGTTTCTGCAGGTGCTTCCCGTTTCCAAGGTGATCGAAACCAATCTGACCATGGAACAGGCGATGAGCATGTTGATGACCGGCGGCGCCGTCGGCCCGGAGAGCATCCGCTACTCGCAGTCTGTTGAGCCGGCTCGTCAGCCTGTGCAGTTTCCTTGACCATATCGCGCGAACGGGTATGCTATTCCTCAGGTCATGAACAGGCGTCCCATCACGGTCACAATTCTTGCCTGGCTGCTCATGGCAGTGGGCGTCCTCGGGACCGCTTCCCACTTCGTCGGGTTCAGAATCCATCCGCCGACGCCCAGTGAGCTGTTCTGGATCTCTTTTCTCGGCCTGCTCGCGATTCTCTCCGGCGCGTTTCTGCTCCGCGGCAGCAATTGGGCGCGCTGGCTGGCGCTTGCGTGGATGGCCTTTCACGTGGGTCTCAGCGTATTTCATCCAGCGCGTGAATGGATCATGCACAGCCTGCTGCTGGTCTTGTTTATCTATCTGCTTTTCCGCCCTGCAGCGCGGAAGTACTTCCGTTCTGAGCCAATGAGCGCGGCGTAGATCCTCCGGTTTTCCGGCGTCGGCTGCGATAAGCTGTTGCGGAGGGAATCATCTATGCGCCTTCGCGCTTGCCGCAGGGCTCTCCTTTCGTTTGCGCTTACATGCAGTCTTACGCGTGTATCCGCCGGGCAGGAGACGAACCTCAATCCCGCTCTGCCCGTCACGCATATCGAAAATCCGCCGAACTCCGCGTGGGCGCAGCAACAGCATTATGTGGTCCTGGTTTCGCTCGATGGCTTCCGCTGGGACTACGCGAAGCGCGATCGTGCGATGCACCTGCTCGCTCTGGGACAAAAGGGCGTCTGGGCTCCAGATGGGATGCTGCCCAGCTATCCTTCCCTCACATTTCCCAATCACTTCACGATCGTGACCGGGCTTTATCCGGAGCATCACGGCCTGGTGGCGAATAGCTTTTTCGATCCGGCGCGCAAAGCGCGTTACGCCATCTCCGACCCGGGCACTGTGACCGATGGCTCATGGTATGCGGGCGTTCCGTTGTGGAGCTTGGCCGAGAGCCATGGAATGCGCACGGCCATTTTGTTGTGGCCCGGCTCAGAGGCGCAAATCGCCGGCTACCGGCCTACGTGGTACGCGCACTTCGACGCGAAGACCGAGGCCGGACCCGAGGCCGAAGAGGCGCGCATCGATGATGCTGCCGCGCTTCTGCGGCTGCCGGCGCAAGAGCGTCCGCACTTCATCGCGATCTACTACTCGGAGCCGGATCATGAGGGCCATGAGTTCGGGCCGGATGCCCCTGAGACCCGTGCTGCGGAAAAGAAGGTCGACGCGCTGATCGGCAAGTTGAAAGCCGCGCTGGACGCTACGGAACTCCCCATCGATCTGGTCGTCGTGAGCGATCACGGCATGATCAAGTCAGAAGACGGCTGGGTGACGCTCGATCAGTTTGCCGATCTTAAGGGATTCGAGACCGACGGCTCTTTGTTGTATGGAAACACCGAAGAAGATCGCGCCCGCGTCTATAACCAGCTCAAAAAAGCCTCACCGCAATTCGTGGTCTACCGGCTCAAGAATGTCCCTGCGGATCTGAATGACAACCAGAACCCGCGCGCGGGCGATCCGGTAGTGATCGCGACGGGTCCCTACGCCATTCGCGCGCACGGTCCGGACGCCGGCAGGCCAGACCACGCGCCGACCTTCGGGATGCAGGGCTTCGATCCGCGCAAAGTGCCGGAGATGAAGGCCAGCTTCTTCGCAGCCGGACCCGATATAGTGGAAGGAAAGACCGTGGCGCCGTTTGAAAACGTCAATCTCTATCCCTGGCTTGCGCACATGCTGGGACTCACCGCGCCCAAAAACGATGGGAGCCCGAACGTACTCTCTGGAACGCTGCGCGATGGCGGAGCCGATCTCGAACCATAATAAGAGGAGTTGAGCAAGATGAGTGTTGTCCTTGGAATCGACGGCGGAGGCACGCGTACGCGCGCTTCAATCGTTGCTCTCTCTGCCGGCGATGCAGGACACGTTTTGGCCTTTGCGGAGAGCGGTTCCATCAAACGGTTGCGCGTGGGAGCTCAGGTTGCGGAAGAAAATCTGCGTGCGTTGCTCCACGAGGTCTACACGCAGGCCGGCGTGAAGAGTGTGCAGGCTGCCTGCTGCGGAGTGGCCAGCGCCGCCATGCCCGGCATTCCGGAATGGATCACGGCGGTGTTCGCAGACTTCGGTGTCGCACGGTCTGAGGTAGTGGGCGACGAGATCATTGCGCTCGATGCGGCCTTCCAAGGCGGGCCGGGGATTCTGCAGATCGCGGGGACGGGCTCGAATACGGTAGGACGCGCCCCGGACGGCAAGATGGAGAATGCCGGCGGGTGGAGCTCGCGCCTGGGCGATGAGGGCTCAGGCTACTGGATCGGGCTGCACGCGGTGCGCCGGGCGTTGCATGCTTATGACCGCGAGGAGCCGACGCGGGTGCTGGATGCGGTGGGCCGTGTGTGGGGCACCAAGACAATTGAGGAACTGGTGAACCTGGGCGACAGCACGCCGGGACCGGATTTTGCCGCGCTGGCGCCGGTGATCAGCGAACTGGCAGAGGCCGGCGACCCGGTTGCCGTGGGCGTGCTCAAGCAGGCCGCCGCCGATCTGGTGGATTTTGTGCTGCTGGTGCGCGACAAGCTGCGCCGCAAGCACAATCTCACCGCAGAGGTTCCGGTGGCGTGGATCGGCAGTGTGATCGACAAGGCATGGAAGGTACGCGAAAGTTTCACCGCCGGGCTGAAGGCGGCTGCGCCTCAGATCATGGTGGGCGATAAGGAAGTGGAAGGGATTGAAGGTGCGCTCTGGCGCGCGAAGCGGCTGGCGGGTTCGAACACGTGACGGACCGGGACGCCGTGTGCGCGCCTAATCTCAAGGAATTGAATCGAGCACGAAAATGGGCGCTCCACAGCCTGCCCTGAGCGCAGTCGAAGGGGCACCCGGCTGCAGACCGATCATTCAAACCCTGTCATGTTGAGCGGAGTCCGCCGCGGTCCGCCGCGGCGGAGAGTCGAAACATCTGCGGTTGTCTTTGTAAGGGCGGCATGGGTTGACCTGAGTCGAGATTGGCACGATGTGGAACCTGCCGATTGCGGATCGCATGGATGGTTAGAAGCAACCGCGGGTCCTTCGACTCCGTCCGCCACGGCGGACTACGCTCAGGATGACAGTGCTTGGTGCCAGGTGTCGGGTGCCCCAGAGCCTGCCCTGAGCGTAGTCGAAGGGTCTGTCCGCCGCGGCGGATGAAACCTGGGAAAGCACAAATCCCACCCGGCCGCTTCGACCTGAGACATAATAGTTCTCAATTTCTTCGTGATTTTTTCTTGGCGCGGACGGATTTTTTTGTTAGAGTCTCCATCATCGGAATCCGGTAGTTGTTTCTACCGGTTCTGGACAATGCGAAGCGGGACACGCCAGTGCCACAAACACCGACGCATCCCTGACCACCATCACCTTTTGACAAGAAAGGCAATGCCATGGCTGTTTCTAAAAATACCCACCGACCCACTCCCCGCGCAAACCCCAAAAAGAAAACCCGCTCCAAACTGGATGAACTGGATATGGAACCGGATGTGCCGATACGGCCTGCTCTTTATCCACCGCGACCGCGCCCCGGCATCATCAACTTTACCGAAGCTGCGGGCAAGACCGTAGCCTATATCTACATCGACTACATCGACGCGCCGGACTGGCAGTCACTGGAGGTGTACTTTACCGACGGCACCTCCTTCTTGTTTCGGCTGATGCCCCGCGTACACGTGCGCGTTGACTACGAGGAATCGCGGCGCGACGATCTGGAGACGATCCGGAAGTATGGGGTTATTGAGTGCAACCCCCCGGAGAACGGCGACGGATGAGCAGAAAGAAGAAGGCCGGGTGGTCAGGTCTCAGGGAATTCAATCCAGCACGAAAATGGGTGCCCCAGGTCTCCCTAGAGACCTGGGAAAGCAAAAAGCTCAACTCAGCCGGGGATCGATACGACAGCGGCAGCGCCGATGAACATCGTGCCCGCCTGGGTTGGGATTTGTGCTCTCCCAGATCTGTCCGCCGCGGCGGACAGACCCTTCGACTACGCTCAGGGCAGGCTCTGGGGCACCCATTTTCGTGCTGGATTTAATTCCCTGAGACCTGGGTTAACCACCAAGAATGGGGCACCCATTTTCTTCTTTTTCCTGCTCATCCGCCGCCGTTCTCCGGAGGGTTGCACTCAATAACCCCATACTCCCGGATCGTCTCCAGATTGTCGTGCCGCGATTCCTCGTAGTCAACGCGCACGTGTACGCGGGGCATCAGCCGAAACAAGAAGGAGGTGCCGTCGGTAAAGTACACCTCCAGCGACTGCCAGTCCGGCGCGTCGATGTAGTCGATGTAGATATAGGCTACGGTCTTGCCCGCAGCTTCGGTAAAGTTGATGATGCCGGGGCGCGGCGCATACTCAGGAGGCCGTTCCAGCATATCCGGTTCCATATCCGGTTCGGAGGGGGTTTCTTCTGGAGGGTTTGCGTGGGGAGTGGGTTGATTAGTACTTTTAGAAACAGCCATGGCATTGCCTTTCTTCAGTAAAGGTGATGGTGGTTAGGGGTGCGTCAGTGTTAGTCGCACTGGCGTATCCCGCTACGGGTTGTCCGGAACCGGCAGAAACAACTACCGGATTCCGATGATGGAGACTGTAACAGAAGATTTGGGTCGGCGCTAGGAAAAATCACGAAGAAATTGAGAATATATTTTTCAGGCTGAAACGGCACGCGGCGTCCCACCCAAGCACTGTCATCCTGAGCGAGTCGCCGCGGCGACGAGTCGAAGGATCTGCGGTTGCTTCTAACCATCCATGCGATCCGCAATCGGCAGGTTCCA
>JASHQE010000203.1 GCA_030037705.1 Acidobacteriaceae bacterium
AGGCAGTTGGCCGAAGCATGTTACACGCGTTTACATACGTAAACGCGGCCAGGCTACCCAGCGGCGCTGTTGAGGAAGTGATCGATGGTAGTGAGAATGGCTTCCTGCTTGCGGCGCGACAGGCTCTCGATCCGCTCCAGGCGTTCCAGCAGCTTGCGGTTGGGCTTGCGCTCCGGGACCACGGGGACAGGCTTCGCAGTGTGCAGCAAATCCTGAATGGGCACATCGAGGGCGGCGGCGAAGCGCAGGGCTGCTTCCGCGGCACTTTACCTCAGGCTTAGGCCTCTGCCTCAACCTCTGTGGCCAGTGAAGTTGCGAGCGCTCTTATGGCGCGTAGATCCATCTTCCCAGTACCAAGCGTCGGAATCGAATCAACATGGACAAACTGACTCGACTTCGGCCTCCATAATGCCGGTAGATCGCACTGTGGAAGCTTTTCCAGCACCGGTGCCAGCTTTGCTGCGGGCAGCGTGTGAATGACGATGATCCGTTCGCCCTTCTTTTCATCCGGCACAGCAGTTACCGCGAACGCTTGTTCCGTTGTGCCGGCCAGCTCGTGCAGCTTTTCCTCGATGCGGATGTGCGGCACCATCTCGCCTCCGATTTTGCTGAAGCGTGAGAGCCGGTCGGTGATGGTAACGAAGCCATCTTCTTCGATCATTCCGACGTCGCCGGTGGTGTACCATCCGTCGCGCAGCACTTCGGCAGTTTTGGCTGGTTTACCCAAGTAGCCGCGCATGACGTTTGGCCCTTTCACAAGCAACATTCCGGAATTTCCGGGCGCGACTGGCTGGCCCGTTTCGATATCAATTACCTTTACAGAAACTCCGGGCAGCGGATGACCGATCTTTCCACGTTTTGCGGCGACTTGCCGAAATCCTGGGGCGCGATAGTCCTTACCGTTCACCGTCACAACCGGCGAGCACTCTGTGCAGCCATAGCCCTCTAATGGGCGAATGCCGAACTGATCTTCAAATGCCAACGCCACGCGTTCGGGCAACTTCTCCGCTCCAGCCAATACATATTGCAATGAGCCGAAATTCTCGGGCGTGCAACGCCGCATATACGCCTGCAGGAACGTTGGCGTGGCGATGAGAAACGTGACTCTGTATTTCTCCACTAGTCCACCGATCACCTGCGCATCAAGCGGATTCGGATGGAACACCACACCTACACCCTGTACAGCCGGTAGCCAAAGCCCGGCGGTGAATCCGAATGAGTGAAAAAATGGCAGTATCCCGAGCACTTTGTCGCGTCCGCCGAGCATAAACACCTGGGTGACCTGGCCAATGTTCGACATGATGTTGAAATGCGAGAGCATCACGCCTTTAGGATCACCCGTGCTTCCGCTTGAAAAGATCACTGTGGCTAGATCATCCATCGGCGAAGCTTTGCCACTTCCCGTTGTGCCTATATCCTCGCTCATCGGTCTGATGCGATGCGCACCAAGCACCCGCTTCAACAGAGCCGCCGGCATCAGCCAGGCAAGCACTAGCGCAGTCAACTTCTCACTGACGCGCGGACTACCCAGCGCATCTTCCAATAGCAAAGTCCGACCCGGAATCGTTATGTTCGGAAAGCGTTCGATGAACGCTTTCGACGTGATGACCAGATCGAGCCCGCATTGTTGAGCGCAATTTGCAATCGTCTCATTCGATGTTGTGTAGTTCAGATTTACTGGAACACGGCCCATCAACATGAGTGCATAGTTGGTTAGTGCTCCGCCCACTGACGGCGGAAGCAGCACTCCTACCACCGGTTGCTCGCCAACCTGCTGTCGCAATCTGCGCGCAATATAGACGGTCTTATTGAGCGCAGACCCGAATGAAACCTTTGGCGTCTTTCCGTCCGCCATAAAAAACCGCCACGGCCGTTGCCGCGCTGTACGCACAAAAGCACGGTCTAACGTCTTCATGCTGGACTTGCGCGTCTCAAAGGCGGTGGCGTGCAATTCCTGGACGGCTGCGCGCACCTCGACCGCCGTCGATGTGGGCGCCATTGGCTTGCCGAAGCTCACCGTCACGCGGTACGGAATCCGCCTCGGCATCTTCCATAAGAAGCGTCCGCGTTCGAAGCTGAAGATGCTACCCCAAACGCCGTCCAGGTTTACAGGAATAATGGGAACCTCGACGCCTTTCATAATGCGTTCGAGCCCGCGGCGAAACGGGAGCAGCTGTCCGGTGCGAGTGATCTGCCCTTCGGCGAAGATGCAAACGATCTCATTGTTCCGCAGCGCCTCGGTTGCTGTCTTGAGGGAGTGCAACATCTCACGGGGATGCTGCTCGCTGGAAATCGGGATCGCCCTTCCTATCTTTGCAAACGGTTTGATCATCGGGCGATCATAGATTCCCTGGTACATGAGGAATCGGATCGGCCGGTCCGTTGAAGCGATGAGCAGCGCCACATCGACAAACGACATGTGGTTGCAAACCAGCAGCGCACCGGACTTTTCGGGAAAGTTATCACGTCCGATCACGCGAATCCGGTAAATCGTCCGCGTCACGAAGAAGAGAATCAGCCGCCCAAGCCACTCCGGCAGCAGGTAAAGAACATAGACTGTGCTGATCGCCGTGATGCACGATGCCGCCACAATGACGCCGCGCGGATCGAGGTGAATGTAGGCAGTAAACACGAAGTACACGCCTGATGAAATGGCAATACCTACGAACGACAGCAGGTTGGCTGCCGCAATAATTCCGCCCTTGTCCTCATCTGCGGGCTTGTGTTGGATCAATGCATTGACTGGTACGGCGAAAAATCCCGCCCAGAAGCCCAGCATTCCGAGCAATGCTGCTGATCCCGTCATTCCATGCGGCGTGATGCCCAGCGCCAGCCCGGTGCACGTCATGCCGATTGATCCCAGCGGGATCAGCCCATACTCGATTTTGTTCTCGCTCACCCATCCAGCCGCCATGCTGCCGATACCGATGCCCACCGCAAGCATCGCGTTCAGGTAACCGGTCTTTGTCTGCCCTACGTGGAGCACATCCGGCCCGTAGACAACGATGGTCGAAAACAGAAGCGAACCAAGAAACCAGAAATAGGTATTGCCGAGCACTGCGAGCCACAGCGCCCGATCCTTGCGCATCTTCCCGATCTGCGCCCAGAGATCGCCGAAGATATTTAACCGGAACGGCTTTTCCGGCGCGGCCGCGGACACTTTGTTGACGCCGAGACTGGTGGCGAATCCGATTACGGACAAGCCGAGAAGTACATATCCCGCATACGCCTCATTCTGGCTGAAATGTTCGCCCATCCATGCGCCGACTACCGTTCCGAGGATAATTGCGAGAAACGTACCCAGTTCGATTACGCCGTTTCCCCAAGACAGGCTTTTCTCTGGAAGCAGTTCAGGTAAGAGGCCATATTTCGAAGGTCCAAACAGTGCCGCCTGGCTCGCGACCAGTGTCAGGGCGGCCAGCGAAAGTCCGAGCGTGTGCGTTGCCAATCCGGCGGTCGCGAGCAGCATCGATCCGAACTCCATCACCTTTGTCCAGATCGTGATCTGCCGCTTGCTGAACCGATCGGCCAGCCAGCCTCCCGGCATGCTCAGGATCAGAAATGGCACCGAAAAGAGGAACGTCACCACGGAAACAAACGTCTCTCGCTCGGTCTTTGCCAGGTTCATCCCGACAATCATCGAGAGCAACAGATTGCGGAGAATGTTGTCGCTGAAGGCGCCCTGAAATTGCGTGGCGATAAGCGCCCAGAAGCCGCGACGGCTGCGCGGCAAGTCGGTCGGAAGAGAAGTGGATTGGCCCATCACAACTGGATCACTCAAAACCGCGTTCATCGGCAATACCTCCTCCGGGGGAGCGGAGATGGTCTGAGATTAACCATCTTCTACACCCGAGAAAGGCCCTTCCAGACAGTTTTGCGAGTGTCACAAAAATTGTGAGCTATCAGAGAATTTGCTTAATTCTAATTGGAAGGCGTCGGCCAGCAGCGAAAATATAAATACCCGTGGCCTCTTGGGCAATTCTCGCGTTGCAGCGGTGTGTGCATCGCAGATAATCGCGCCTGTCTGTTCGAGCCCCCGTTGCCAGCGAGGCCGCTTCGGATTTCGCACTACCAGCAAGTCCGGATCTACTCCCGCCGCTGCCAGCATCGTCCGGGCGATCTCGCGGAAATCCACCCACTCCGATACCACGCCAATCAGCTTTCCTTTCAGCGAAGGTAGTTCCGGATTAAGCCATTTATTGGCCGACCTGATCTGTAGCGGAATCAGTTCCAGCCCAGCCGGCAACACAGCCCGCACCATCTTTGTTTTGCTCGGCCTGCATAGCGGAATCGCAGCCAGCATCGCATCGGGCTTCGCCGCTTCCTCAACCGTAATCGCCCTCGCGGGCCAGGTGGTCAGCTTACGAATCTCCGTCAGCAAAATCTCCCGCGCATCCGCGTCCGGATCAATCAGGACAAAGTGATCCGGCGGAGGTGCAGCAATCCACTCTGCCACGCGCTGCCTGATCGCCACAGCCGGCAATCGCAGATCACGCACGGCCTTAAAGAACGCCACAATGTGCTGGTCGAGAATCTGCTCGGGCGTTTGCGTTGGCGCCACTTCGCTCTGGATATACACACCGCTTCCATGTCGGTACTCCACCCAGCCATCACGAGCTAATTGCCGATAGCCGGCGCTTACGGTATTTGGGTGAATGCTGAAACGCCGCGCTAGCTCGCGCGTGCTAGGCAACCGCTCGCCCGGCTTCAAATCGCCGCTGAGAATGGCCATCACAATCTGAGTGAATAGCTGGCGATAGATCGGAACTTCACTGGCAGGGGAAAACCAAAGCCGCAAAGGACTGCCTCCGAGTCCCTAGATTTACTGAGGCGCGCCAAATGTTACTGGCCCCTTAATGGTCTTTCGAAGAGACGCTGCGCCGCTTTAACTATCTGTCAAAAAGAAACTTAACTCAATCACCAATTCGGGGCAAGGTGCCGAGATATCTACTCCCTTGCGAAGGAGGGCTCCTATCGACGCAAAGCTTTGGCGGTGCAGCCGCAGAAGCTAATCAGCAATTCTTGTGACACTTCGGAAAGTGTGCGGCGACCCCATTTCGTCGGTATCAGGCGGGGCTATTGTGATTCCTATCCGGACCCCGGAGGAGGTACAACGCGATGACGCTTCAGCCGACTTTCCAAACAGCTCGCCCATTACAGTCCAGCTGGTTTGAATCGATCCTCGAGATCGGCACGCTCGCCTCAACCATTATTGACGGACTCGGAGTGTTTGGACTTGCAGCGAATGGGATGTGTCCCACGCTGCTTGCGGGAACTACGCTTTTGCAACGTGAGAGCAAACTCAGCGTCAGGAATGGGCTCACGCAATGAACTCAAACAAAGAGATTTTTGCTTGATGTCACAGATATACAACCAAGGAGCACACCATGAGCCGAGACAATCGAATTGAGGAGTTTATCCAGAAGTCGCTCGACGCAGGAATTCCTCTGCCGTCGTTCGTCGGCCTTCTGACCGCTCGCGGCTGGACCGAAAAGCAAGCCTATTCCGCTCTTGCCGACCATTACCAACGCCAAACTGGGATTGAGGTGCCGCCCCGTCCCAACAGCGGCGCCTCCGCCCGCGACGCGTTCTTTTACCTGCTTACCTTCTCCACGCTCTCTGTTTGGACGCTGTCCCTCGGATGTCTTGCGTTCTCTCTCATTGACCGCTGGCTCGCCGACCCGCTTTTCCGAGGTTACGGCGAAGCCTTCAACGTCTACACCGTGACCATGTCGCTCGCTGCCGTGATAGTTGCTTTCCCGCTTTATCTGCTCGTCTCTCGCGTGGTTCTCCGCGAGGCGGCGGCCGACCCGGACAAGCTCGAGTCGGCTATTCGCAAATGGCTCACATACATGGCTCTGGTCATCGCTGCGTCGGTGTTTATGGGCGATCTGATCACCGCGGTCGCTTATCTGCTTCGCGGCGAACTCACATCGCGCTTTCTGGCCAAGAGCTTTGTAGTCCTTGTGCTTTCGAGCGGCGTCTTCTGGTATTACTTTGGCGGTCTGCGCAAAATGGAGACCGCAGCGGGCCGGTTCGACCGCGACCGAATTATGGCGCTTGCAAGCACCGGTGTCGTGGTTATCATGATCGTCCTTGGCTTCATACAACTGGGTGCGCCCAGTGTACAGCGCAAGCTCGTCGCGGACAGCCAACGCGTGCAGCAACTCTACATGCTCTCGAACGCCATCCGGAACTATTGGCTGGCTCATGCATCGCACCTTCCCTCTAGCCTCTCTGAGGTTTCAGGCTCATACCTCGACCCCATCACCAACAAAACCTTCGAATATGTTCCGACCCCGGGTAGCCAATACCAGCTCTGCGCCGTTTTCGCCGCGCGCAGTCCGCGAGAGGATGACAATCAGCCACCCCGCGGCGATCCGAACACGTGGACTCATCCTGCCGGTCGCCACTGCTTCCTGCTCGACGTTTCTGCTCTTCCTCCGCAGCCGAGCTACAACTACTACACCTACTGAAAGCTCCGATCCAACTAGCGAGAGGAATAAGCTTAAACGATCCATCTGAAGAATAGCTTTGCATCCGAATTCATAAGGAGGTTGTAGTCGATGGTGCACTACGCCATGCATGCAGGATTCAGGCTCTTTGGTGCTATCCACATCGCGATTCTCTGCGCGGTGCCGGCGCTTGCGGGCGTGCTGAGTTTGGCGCATCGCCGACTTCCGGCAGCGAGGAACTTCATCCGGCCGGGGTTCGCCGCGATCCTGCTTGTGGACACCGCGGTCTATTACGCATGGCAGATCAAGAACCACAATCTGACATTTCCCGACCACATGCCATTCGAACTCTGCGATGTCTCGATGGCCCTTACCGTACTCAGCCTGTTTCTTTTGCGACCGCTCCTGTTTGATCTGGCGTACTACTGGGCTGTGGCGGGGGCTTCGATGGCCTTGCTGACGCCCAATTTACTGGAGCCATTTCCATCATTTGGCACGGTGCAGTTCTTTATGTCGCACGGACTGACGGTCGCGGGCGTGCTGTATTTACTGTGGTCGGGACAGGCCAGACCGAGGTCCTGGTCAGTAGCGCGCGCCATGATTGGAGTCAATACCTTTGCCACTCTTGTAGGCGCATTCGATTATTTGTATAAGACCAACTACTTTTACCTTCGCTCTAAGCCTGCCAATCCATCGTTGCTCGATTTTCTTGGTCCCTGGCCCATCTACATCGCTGGCACAGAAACCGTGGCGCTAGTTTTGTTCCTATTACTCTATTTGCCGGTGCGACAAACGCGCGAGGTCAAATCCACCGCACCCGATTCGGATGAACTTTGGTGTCAGGTCAATTTCAGCAATAGTAGGAGCGGTGGAAATCCAGCTCAATAGCCGCAATTACACGCAGTTAATCGTACTGACGCCAGGGTCAGTAGCCAGATGGGTCAGGATGAAGCCCAAGATCGGGGTGCTCGGCAGCGTTTCTTATTCAGTCAACGGCGGACGAACCGATATAACAGCTTCCAAGTCAATGGCTCTGAGACACTTAACATCGGGATCAACAAGAGCATCAATATTCTAGTTGTCCATCCCAGCATTGATGCGATTTAGAAGATCAAGGTTTTTGTTCAGAACATGCTCTGCAAGGAAAGTTTTGACGTTCCCTCAGCGAAAATTCTTTGAGGTAGTCGGACAAGGAGTCTGCGCCGGTCCGCTCCAAGAGCGTTCCGAATTTCATATCCGCGTGGTATTCGTTCGCGAAGTTCTCACCGTGGCACTGAGTTGCGGCTTCGTCGATGATTCTGAGTGAATTCAGGTTGGCCGGGAACTATGCTCAAACTCCCCGTAAAGGCCCTCGTAGAACTCTGTAGGACCGCATTGGGCGAGAAGGGAGGTCAAAGGATAAAATTGACTCAAGTAACTGAAAAGGAGGAGATTAATAGAGGAACTAGCGAGGGGCCCGGATGGCGAAATCGGCAGACGCAGCGGACTTAAAATCCGCAGGAGCTTACCCTCCGTGGGGGTTCAAGTCCCCCTCCGGGCACCAGAAAATAAAAGAGTTATTGGAATATTAGCTGCTTCGTTCGAGGCGACCAATTGCGCTTGATGGGCCGCCGGATTTGCAGTGAGACTCGCCTCACGAATGTCTAGACTTGATGGCTTTCTGGGTTCTCTATAATGTCGATCGGGAACGACCTGAGCTGCTTCCGATCTCGGAGGAATAGATCAATGGCGCGTTCGAACTCACCAGATCACGTCGTTCATCACAGCCGCACAGTTATTCGTTATTCGCGTACGTCCAGGACAAGAT
>JASHQE010000204.1 GCA_030037705.1 Acidobacteriaceae bacterium
TTGATGGCGACGATGTTGCCCGGAGTGCGGCCCAGCATCTCCTTGGCCTCTTTACCGACAGCCTCTACTTCGCCCGTGTTTTTGTTGAGAGCAACAATGGAGGGCTCGTTGACGACGATGCCTTTGCCGGCCGCGTAGACCAAGGTGTTGGCCGTGCCTAGATCAATGGCCAGATCACTTGAAAACATGCTGAAAAGCGAACGCAGCCCATGCGATCGCGAAGGACGGGAGGGATATCCGTTCAAAGACATTGGAGACTAAGTTGTAACCTCAACGACTATTGTACGGCCAATTAGGCCGTGGCTACAGACGAAGTCAAGAAGTAGTGGAAAAGAAGGTGGTTGCGCGTGATTGAATAGGGAATACCCGTTGCATACAGGATCGAGGTTCCATCTGCTTCCCCTTCCCCAGGAGGCCCGCCGGTCCGCGTTACCATGGCAACGTAATTGACGAGGTTTTATGACCTATCCGACCTACCACAACCTGATCGGCGGCGCTTGGGTCCCGGCCGAGAGCGGCAAGACCATCCTGAACCTGAACCCGGCGGATCATTCGGACGTGATTGGCGCGTTTCCGGCGTCGGATGCCGAAGATGTGGCGCGAGCCGTCGCGGCGGCCAAGAAGGCCTCCGCCCTCTGGCGTCTGGTTCCGGCGCCCAAGCGTGCGGAGATCCTTTTGCGTACCGGAATGCTGCTGCAAGAGCGAAAAGAAAAATACGCGCGGGAGATGACCCGCGAGATGGGCAAGGTGCTGGCTGAGACACGCGGCGATGTGCAGGAGGCGATCGACGAGGCCTTCTATGTCGCGGGAGAAGGCCGACGGCTCTTCGGCCAGACCACCCCCAGCGAGTTGCCCAACAAGTTCGCGATGAGCGTGCGCATGCCCGTGGGCGTAGTAGGCATGATCACGCCATGGAACTTTCCCATGGCCATTCCGAGCTGGAAGCTCTTCCCGGCCCTGGTCGCCGGCAATACCTGCGTGATCAAGCCGGCGGAGGACACGCCGCTCTCGACCTGCAACCTGGTGCAGACGCTCATGGATGCCGGGCTGCCGCCGGGGGTGGTCAACATCGTAACCGGATTTGGACCGGATGCCGGTGCGCCGCTCGTCGAACATCCCGATGTGCGCGCTATCAGCTTTACCGGTTCAAGCGAGGTGGGCTCGCTGGTGGCGCAGCGCGCGGCGGCCACCTTCAAGCAGGTCTCGCTCGAGATGGGCGGCAAGAACGCGCAGATTGTGCTCGGCGACGCCAATCTCGATCTCGCGCTCGACGGAGCGCTTTGGGGCGCCTTCGGGACGACCGGGCAGCGGTGCACGGCGACCAGCCGCATCCTGTTACAGCGCGGCATCGCGGCCGAGTTTACCGAAAGGCTGGTGGCCCGGGCAGAGAAGCTGCGCGTGGGCAATGGCCTCGACGAACAGATTGAGATCGGCCCGCAGATCCATGCGCAGCAGATCGAGACATCGAAGAAGTATGTTGACATTGCGCTCGGCGAAGGAGCGAAGCTCCTGACCGGCGGGCGTGTATTGCAGGAGGGCGCCTATAGCAAGGGAACTTTCTTTGCGCCAACGGTCTTTGCTGGCGTAACGTCAACGATGCGGATTGCACGCGAAGAGGTCTTCGGACCGGTGGTTTCCCTGGTTGAATTCGATACTTTCGAGCAGGCCGTCGAGATCGCCAACTCGATTGATTACGGGCTTTCCACCGCGCTCTACACACGCGATGTGAACCGCGCCTTTACCGCTATCCGCGATCTCGAAGCAGGCATCACCTACATCAACGCTCCGACCATCGGCGCCGAGGTGCACCTGCCCTTCGGCGGGGTGAAACACACCGGCAACGGACACCGCGAAGGCAATGGCGCGCTGGATTTCTTCACGACCTGGAAGGCTGTGTATGTGGATTACTCGGACAAGCTGCAGCGGGCCCAGATCGATAATGCGGAGTAGATCGGGAGATACGATCTCCATTACGAGTATGCTGAGTTGGAAATTCGCATCATAAATGCCTGTCATCCTGCGGTTCGGAACTTCGACTTATTGCTATGAACTTCTGGGATACCACATTGAGCGGCTCCTCCAAATTGCAAACAGGAGAAGCACTATGTGGCCGTTGCTCACGCGAAGCGACATGATGGTTATTGGGCCAAAAGGCTGAAGCAGTAAAAAAGGAGAGCCATGGAAACCTCTTACATTCCGAGCGCTGAGCGCTATAGCAAAGCCATCTTCCGCCGCTGCGGCAACTCGGGGCTTGTGCTGCCGGCCATCACGCTCGGTTTGTGGCAGAACTTTGGCGGAGCCGACGTCTTTGAGACTGGCCGCGCGATGATCCGCCGCGCCTTTGACCGCGGCGTGACGCACTTCGATCTGGCCAACAACTACGGCCCGCCCTACGGCTCGGCCGAGGAGAACTTCGGCATCATTTTGCGCAAGGACTTTCGCGGGTTGCGTAACGAGCTGGTGATCTCGACCAAGGCCGGATGGGACATGTGGCCGGGACCTTATGGCATAGGTGGATCGCGCAAGTATCTGCTGGCCTCGCTCGATGACAGCTTGAAGCGCATGGGCCTTGACTGCGTCGACATCTTTTACGCGCACCGGCCGTGGGCCAACTGCCCGCTCGAAGAGACCATGGGCGCGCTGGCGACGGCTGTGCAGCAAGGCAAGGCGCTCTATGTGGGCATCTCGTCCTATAGCCCGGAGCGAACGCATGAGGCCGCGCAGATCTTAAAGAGCATGGGCGTACCGCTGCTGATCCATCAGCCGTCGTATTCTATGCTGAACCGGTGGATTGAGAAAGGACTCCTGGCCACGCTCGATGAGCTTGGTGTAGGGTGCATTGCGTTTTCGCCATTGGCGCAGGGATTGTTGACCGATAAATATCTGAAAGGCGTGCCGGAAAGCTCGCGCGCGACGGCGCAGAACTCTTCTCTGCTTGGGGAATTTTTGAATGAAGAGAACCTGAAGCGGGTGCGCGCGCTGCATGAGATCGCGCGATCGCGCGGCCAGTCGCTGGCGCAGATGGCGATTGCCTGGGTGTTGCGCGACCGGCGCGTGACCTCCGCGTTGATCGGTGCGCGCAATGTGGAGCAACTCGACGACTCGCTCGATGCCCTCAAACAGCTCGATTTTTCCGATGCGGAACTGACCGAGATCGACCGGCACGCTCAGGAGAGCGGAATCGACCTGTGGAGAAGCGCGAGAGAAACGATGGCATAGCCGCAGTTCCAATATCAATCTCCAGCATCAATTGAAAGGTGTGAGGTGACCGGTAATGATGATCGGCGTTCCTAAAGAGATCAAAGATAACGAGGCACGTGTAGGTGTCACGCCCGCCGGGGTGAAGGCTCTGACCGAGGCCGGCCATACAGTTCTCGTGGAGACGCAGGCGGGAGCGCAGTCGGGATTTCCCGATGAGGAGTATCAGAATGCCGGCGCGGAGATTGTGGGCGAGGCGGGCTTTGTTTGGGGCAAGTCGGAGATGGTGGTCAAGGTCAAAGAGCCTGTGGAGAGCGAGTACGTCTTTTTTCGCGAAGGGCTGGTGCTGTTCACCTATCTGCACCTGGCGCCGCTGCCTATGCTCACCGACAAGTTGCTTGAAGCGAAGGTCATCGGCATCGCGTACGAGACCGTGCGCGATAAGCGCGGGATGCTGCCGCTGCTGATGCCGATGAGCGAAGTCGCGGGGCGCATGAGCGTGCAGGTGGGCGCGAGCTATCTTGAAAAAGAACGCGGCGGGCGGGGCATCTTGCTGGGCGGCGTGCCGGGTGTGCCGCCGGCGCATGTCACGATCCTGGGCGGCGGCATTGTAGGCACCAATGCGGCGCGCATCGCGCTGGGCTTTGGCGCTAAGACCACGCTTATTGATATGAACCTGAACCGGCTGCGCGAGCTCGAAGACATCTTTGGCGGCCGGCTCTACACGCTGGCCTCGAACAGCTACAACATTGCGCACGCTACGCGCGAGGCGGACTTGGTGATCGGGGGCGTATTGATTCCAGGAGCGACCGCACCCAAACTGGTGACGCGCGAAATGGTCACGCGCATGAAACCAGGCGCCGTGATTGTCGACGTAGCCATCGATCAGGGCGGATGCGTGGAGACGGCGCGGCCCACTTCCCATTCGAATCCCAGCTACAAAGTGGATGGCGTGGTGCACTACTGCGTAACGAATATGCCTGGCGCGGTGCCGCATACATCGACGCTGGCACTCACGAATTCAACCTTTCCACATGTGCTGCGCCTCGCCAACCTGGGCGCGCGCAAAGCGGTCAAGCAGGATGCGGGTCTGGCCGAGGGATTGAATACGTGGCTGGGCGCGCTGACCCATCGCGGCGTGGCCGAAAGCCAGCAGCGCGCTTGGACGGCGGCCGACAAAGTGATGGAATAACGGGAAGGTGAATGCCGGAACAAGCAGGAAGACGAGAAAATCCATTTCCGCATGTTTGCTCCGAATCGCGCCTGTCATAGCGCCGCCGCGTGTTAACCATCGAGCGGTGAAGCCGCGCTGAATCTTCCGCGCCGCTCGCGTCATGCATTGCCTTACAATGATCTTTCCGTTCGGAGGACACGTGAAACGCCGCGAGTTTCTTGCCGCATCGCTCGCAAC
>JASHQE010000205.1 GCA_030037705.1 Acidobacteriaceae bacterium
CAACACCGCCCGCGTGTCATGCCACGGGCGGCCACGATTGTCCGTTCGTCGTGCCCCACGCAATACCGGCTCGACGATCAACCATTGTTCATCGGTCAACTCCCAGCGGCCAGCCATTGGCTCGTTCGCGAGATCACACAGAGCAATAACAGTATGAACCAGTTCCACCCTTCAAAGGTTTATGAGACCGGTTCTAGTGCGTGCCGTCCATCGATACTTTGAGCTTGTTCAATCTAGAAATAAGAAAATAAGCGAACATGATTCACTGATCGTTGGGATTCAAGATGCAGCGCGACAATATTACGAGCAATCCCTGCGAATCGAGGAATTCGCCGATATGAAAGCACAATTAGTTAACAATCAGAAGATCCCAGAAAAGCTCGCTTATGTTGAGGCTATAAAATCCACTCAAGACTCGCAGTTAGATGTGATGCGGCGTGTAGTTTGGAATGAAAAGAGAGCGCAAGCGTTTTGGCAGCTCGATCCGAGACTCCTGAGTGATAGCTCCCTCGTCAGCATTAATCTTATCAACTCAGCGGCCGATTTACTGAACGCCCACAACGGAGTGTTGACGCAGCGAGAGGCATATCTTATTGATGAACATCCAGGAATTACTCAATTTGATCCTTCCGGCCACTCAATTCGCATCAATCTGAATGATGGAGATCGAGAGTCATTCAGCGCCACGAGGCGAATGCGCTTTTCGATCGGTTTTGAAGATGGAACCTTTCAGCAGCATATGAAAGAGATATTTGTGACTGGAATTCAAGTAGTGATGCTTCCTCAGGCTTCGGCTTTCGCTGGACGGCTCGTTCATTCGGGGATTCATCGGTTCGAAAACGTCGCCGGAAAGCGAGTAGAATTCTGCTCATATCCGACATTTATCGGCATAGAATCGGGGGAAATGCTTACCTTTAAGGACATACTAGGAGACGGAGATCAGCGCATTCATGGCCTAAGCCCTTTCAGTGATTGGACTCTCATCGCCGACGAATCAGTACCGATCTCCCTCTTGGGTCATCTCGAGGCGATAACTTTGACATTCATGGGCAACTCCCGCGCAAGCACTCAATGAAGGGCGGTCCATGGAGAACGCAGTTCGAACTCCAATTCCATGTTGGCTTGACTCGATCCGGGAAGTCAGCTTGCGTTTATGGATCCACACCCCAATTTACGAGCGCAGACCGAGTGACCCATTTAGACTCGTTGCCTCTCCACGGTGAGTGGATGCGTAGTGAGCCTGGGACAAGGTGCGACTCGTTCAACTAGACGTAAAGTCGCCTTGTCGGACAAGTGCCCGTTGGCCGATCTGCTGACTTCAGGCCAATGCACTCATTGAGTATTCGCTCAAGCGATGGGGACGGGATTAGTACCGAGAAGCGCCCTTATGATCCGTTGGCTGGGTCGTCGCCTAACCGGAAACTACACTACTACGCCATTTTAAGTATTAGGAGTCTGTATGATATACTGCTTGCAGTGGTGACGGAGTTCACCCTTAACCGCTGTCCCATCCAATAGGCCGGACAGATGATGACTCCTGACAGGGATTACTGTCGCGGAGTTATGTCTGAGGCCAAATCCCTGATCAGAAAATCCTGGAGTTTGCGTTCATGTCGAGCGCTCGGATTTTGTCTGCATTCGGGATCTTCCCACGGTTGACGGCTACGCTTCGCGCGGCTAGCGTCCAACTCGGCTGTTTGCCCCTTATTCCAGGTTTTGAGCCTCCCCAGAGCCCGCCGCATGCGTGCGCTTTGAGCGCACACTATTGTCAATCCACAGAAATCCTCACAGCTGGCGGCCGGATGGCCGAGAAAGTGTAAACAGCATGTCTGAGATTGCAAAACTTGAAGCCCTTGAGATCCTCGATTCACGAGGCAATCCCACACTTGCCGTCACCGCAACTCTGGCCAACGGAATAAAGGCAACGGCAAAAGTGCCCTCCGGCGCTTCTACCGGAAAACGGGAAGCGGTTGAACTGCGAGATGACGATCTTCAGAGATACAAGGGCAAGGGTGTCCTGAGAGCAAAAACCCACGTTGAAACTGAGATTCAAAGACGCGTCCACGGCCTTGATGCGTACGATCAAGCAGCTCTCGACAAAGCTCTGTGTGAGCTTGATGGAACGCCGAACAAAGCACGCCTCGGTGCGAACGCGATTCTTGGTGTCTCTTTGGCGGTGGCGCGAGCATCGGCTATTGATCGTGGTCTCCCGTTCTACGCCAGCCTCGGCAACGAATCCGCAAACCTGATTCCGGCACCATGGTTCAACGTGCTTAATGGCGGAAGGCACGCCGACAATAGCGTCGACTTCCAGGAGTTCATGATCTCGCCCGTAGGTGCTCCACGTTATAGCGAAGGGCTCCGCGCCGCAGCCGAGACGTTTCAGTCCCTGAAATCGGTGCTACACAAAAAGGGCTACAGCACCGCGGTTGGTGACGAGGGAGGCTTTGCACCGCAGCTTAAATCGAACGAAGAACCTGTCGAGCTGGTTCTCGAAGCGATTCACAAAGCCGGATACAAGCCAGGTAAGGACATCGTTCTCGTGCTCGATCCTGCTACCAGCGAGCTCTTCGAAGACGGCGAGTACGTCTTCACTAAATCGGACAAAAGCAGGAAATCGCCAGAACAAATGATCGAGTTTTGGAAGCAATTGCTCGACCGGTATCCAGAGATTTGGGCAGTCGAAGATGGCGTCGCCGAAGATGACCGCTTTGGCTGGCAGCAGTTGACGAAGACCTTAGGCAATCGCATTCAGCTCGTCGGCGATGACAACTTTGTCACAAATCCAACGATCTTCCGGCGAGGGATCAAGGACGGTATCGCAAACGCGATTCTGATCAAGCTCAACCAGATCGGCACACTTACCGAAACGCTCGAATGTATCCAGATCGCGCGCGATAACGGTTACGGAGCAGTCATATCGCATCGCTCCGGTGAGACCGACGACACCAGCATTGCGGATCTCGCAGTAGCTGCCGGCATGGGTCAGATCAAGACAGGCTCGACAAGCCGCGGGGAACGTATCGCTAAATACAACCGGTTTCTTGAGATCGAACAAGAACTCGGCGCAAAAGCTCGTTATGCAGGCGCCAGCGTGTACGAACGCTGGCAGGCGGTGAAGGCGTAGTAGAGCCAAAACCATTGTGGGTGTTGGAGTCCACCTAAGATCGCTCGCTAGGGCAGATGACTCCTCGGGAGCCGAACCAGTTGGAGGGGTTATGCCCAAGACAAACCTCGAAGTTGTCACGTCCCGACGCCCAGGCGAGTTAAATGAAGCACAACAGCGGCGTCTGGCCGTCACCTGCCAGTACATCGACAAGCTGCTCAGCAGCATCGAGCACGCTCTACACTCCGCATCCTCACCCTCTCCCTTTCCTCGGTACATCGTCGATATAACGCCGGCGCAAACACGCGTTCTGGAAGACCATATTCGACGCATACGATCTCAGTTGCTGCGTGCGCTTGACTGGCAGCACCTGAAACCGGAGCCAGCGCAAATTCCTGCGACACGGGCGGTGACGACGGATCTAGCATTTGTTGATATAGCCATTGAAGAACTTCGGCCGAGCTACATGCGAGGAAGCGGCGCCGTGCCTAACGACGCTGTAGAAGAACTCAATGGTGTTGTTCATGAGCTCCGAACTCTGGTTCAAGGCATGGATCGATATGTACGCCAGGAGCTCGGGGTCAATCTTGAATCGCGCCTGCGCAAACTGGAGACGACTGGATATGATGTGGCTCTTTTGCGGCTCATCGAAGAGCTTGTCACACGTCACGGGCTTGTCGAATTTCGTGCTCGTATCGAATCGCTGGCCATGCGGTTAGAGGACAACAACCTTGAAGTTGCTCTGTTTGGCCGCGTTAGCAGCGGAAAATCCTCGCTTCTGAATGCTTTACTCAGCACGAATGTGCTTCCTGTGGGCATTAATCCGATCACTGCGGTGCCAACCAAGCTTTTCTACGGCCCAACGCTTCGCGCGGCTGTAGCGTTTGGGACCGGCAGAGAAGAGGAAGTGACAATCGAAGAGCTCTCAAAGCTGGTCACAGAACAAGGAAATCCGGGCAACCTTCGCAACGTCGTACGTGCCGTGGTCGAGGTGCCTTCACCGCGGCTCAAGCAAGGTATAGTCCTTGTGGACACTCCGGGCCTCGGCTCTCTTGCCCGGCGTGGGGCCGCGGAGACTCTTGCTTATCTCCCATCCTGCGATCTTGCATTGCTTCTCATCGATGCAGGAACTTCGCTGAATGACGAAGATATTGGAACTCTACGTCTGCTCTACGAGGGTGGCATTCCCGCCATTGTCCTGCTGAGCAAGGCGGATCTGCTGGCGTCTGGCGATCTTCACGAGGCAACGCACTATACCCAGCAACAACTGCGAACGGAACTCGGCTTGGACATGGCAGTCCATGCTGTAAGCTCTCTGCCTGACCGTGCCGTGCTTCTGGATCACTTTTTTGAACGCGAATTACTGCCCCGTTTCACCCAAGCTCGGGCGCTCCGAAACGGATCGATAGCCAGAAAGATCGGAGCGTTAAAGGATGCTGTTGTTGCAGCCCTGACAGCAATTCTCGATCAAACCAGGCGCAGAGGACAGGCGACACCAACCGATGTTCACGATCTAGAGGAGCAGCTCCGACGCATCACCGGCGAAGTAGGAGAGCAGCGCTCCATCCTTAGTCACGCATTTTTCAGGCTCGCCGAGATGCCTCAAGCGATTCTCTCGGAAGCGGCTGAAAGCGCAGTAACGTGGGTTGAAGAGCAAAAGAACGCTCATCTCACAGCACTGCAGCTATCCGAGTGGCTACATGAGTCGGTCTGGAAAGCAATGGCGAAAAGCGTAGAAGAGACGCGCGCCGTTTGCCAGCGCGCCATCTTCACCCTCCAGACCGTAGCGCAAGAAATGGACCGAACCGATGTGCCCTCACCGGATGAGATTGAAGGCCTGCTGCGCGATGTGCCCCGCTTTGAGCTGGCGGCGCTCCCCGAGAGCATCAACCTGACAGGATGGGCGATTCTGGGAAGGCGCGTGCTGCGTTACATAGTGCGATCTTCTCTCGATGGCAGCATCGGAGCACTCCTTAAGCAAGAGTTGCACCTCTATGGCCAGGCTCTGTCTCAATGGGGCGAACAGTTTGCTAGCAAGATTGTGCTCCTCGTCAATTCCTATTCGAACGCATACCGTACACAGCTTCACCGGCTCGCGGGAACTTCGAATGACATCGTCGACGCACCTCAGTTGGAGAGAGATCTGTCTGTTCTGAAGTCCTGGACGGCTGACGAAGGAGCTGAGATGAGCAACGTGATCGAGAGGGGGGCTTAGGTTTGCAGAAATACTTACTCATCGCGATAGGAGGCGCGCTTGGTTCTATAGCGAGGTATTGGGTCGGTGTAACGGTGGCTAGCCGAATGGGAACCAAGTTTCAGTACGGGACGTTCGTTATCAACATCACGGCATGTGTGATTATCGGCTTTTCTCTAACGTTGCTCTCAAAAAGGGCAGAGATCAATCCAGCATGGAGGTTCTTGATTCCAATTGGCTTCATTGGGGCATATAGCACCTTCTCCACCTATGAATGGGAAACCTTCTCCACGCTTAGGACAGGAGCCTTTTTCATGGCGCTTTTGTACGCGATCAGCAGTCTTGTTTTTGGACTCATTGCGGTTTGGGGCGGCTCCATGCTCGCCGAGGTGATCTGATGCGAACCCACAGGCAGCTTGCCTTATATCAGTCGATTCTCGATACCCTTTCGGAACAAGGATGTCCGTTCTGTCGATTTCTGAAGGACTATCAGGCGGCAAGACTGCAACATCATTCAGAGAACCCGATCCGCAGCCTCTGCAGCTTTCACACCTGGGGTCTAGCGGCCGTACAGAACGCTTTGACAGCAGCGCAGGTTTTCATTGACCTGGTTGAAAAAGCATCGATTAAGACTGATGGAAATATGCCATGTGACGTCTGCATCGAGATTGCTGCGGAGGAGGATCGGCGGATTCGTGAATTTGTAGGCTGCATTCATCGAAGAAACGTTGTTGATTGGCTTAGGCAAGACGCAGTACTCTGCATCCCACATGGAATAAAGGTGCGGCGGCAGGTGCAACCGGTCATTGCCGCTCGCATCGACTCGATTCTTGAAGACGGCCGACGTCAACTGCTCGAAGAACTCGAAACCTTACGGAACACGCCGCAGTCGGACAGGCCCGGCTGGGGCGCGCTGGGGCGAGCGGCAGAGTATCTGATTTCACAACGTGGCCTGCATTCCTAAAGGAGTCAGAATGTTGAACCCTGGAAAAGCTCTAAAAGTCACCATCTATGTGAGTGAGGGCGCCAAACATCACGGGGTACCCACTTACTCAAGCATCCTTGATTTTCTCTTCTATCGTGGGGTATCCGGCGCAACTGTATTGAAGGGAATAGCTGGCTTCGGCGCCGACCATCACATGCATTCCGCAAGTTATGTCGAAATTTCCGATCGCTTACCGCTCAAAATCGAGTTCGTTGAGTCCCGCGAAAAGGTGAATGAGCTACTCGGCAAATTGGAAGAAATGTGTGGAACCGGGATGATCGAGATACAGGAGACAACCGTCGCGAAGGCTGCCCAGGTCTCAAAGCCAAAGAAGCAGACAACGCCCGCCCATTTGAAGATTGAGGGTAAAGCCAAGCTGATGCGGATTTATATCGACGAAGCAGACCGTTGGCGTGACAAGCCCCTCCATGTTGCGCTCGTAGAAGCGATGCGCGCCAACGACATCGCCGGTGTCACTGTGTACCGGGGAATATTAGGTTACGGGGCGCATGGCCGTGTGCACAGGGATAAGGCGATGCACCTGTCTCACGATGCCTCGATCATGCTGTCGGTCGTTGATCTCGAAGAGAAGCTTCAAGCCTTTCTCCCGATAGTGGAACAAATGGTCGAAGAAGGGCTGGTCGTGCTCTCCAACGTAGACATTATCAAATACTCGTACCGCGCTTCAGATTTGGAGCTGGCAGAGGTGCATTCTGGGTCGGAAACCGGTTCAGCCTGAGAGGAGGCTAGCCATGAAAGAACAATTTCATGCTCGGATGCTGCGGATTCATTTAGGCGAAGGTGACCGATGGCAGAATAAGCCACTCTACGAAGCGATCGTCGCCAAGTGCCAGGAGCTGGGAATGGCTGGAGCCATTGTCTACAAAGGAATCGAGGGTTACGGCTCAAGCGCGAGAATTCGGCACGCCCGAGCTCTTTCCCGAGATGCCCCTATCATGCTGAGCATTATTGATCGAGATGAGCAAGTGAAGAAATTGCTTCCTCACCTCGACGCGATGGTCGAAGAAGGGCTCATCGCCATCTCTGACGTCGAGGTGATTCGGTTCACTCGTGCTGAAGGCGTACCGTCACAACGGTAAAAGCAGATGCGGGATTACATAGGCAGTTCGACAGTTCCGGACTACGGCATCTCTCCGGTTGAAGCATCCAAATTCCCGGATGGTGCTTCCCGGTTGTCACGGCTAGCCGATCTAGCTCAGGAACTGGGAGCTGAACCAGTAGCTGAAAAAGCACGTGAGCTCGCGCTGCGGGTTGCGGAAGGCCGTTTCTATGTTGCCTGTGTCGGTCAATTCAAGCGTGGCAAGTCCACGCTACTGAACGCTCTGGTTGGACATAATATTGTCCCGACTGGATTCATTCCTGTCACGGCGGTTCCCACTGTAATCAGATTCGGCGAAGAGCTCCACGCACGCGTCCGTATGCACGATGGATCCTGGCAAGACGTAAGCGTGTCCGAGCTGAAGGAGTACGTCACCGAGGAACTGAACCCCGAAAACATCAAAGGTGTAGATGGGGCGGAAGCGTTTGTGCCCAGTCATCTGTTGTCGTCTGGCATGTGCTTTGTAGACACGCCAGGACTCGGCTCGGTCTTTACCGGAAATACCGCGACCACGCAGGCCTTCGTTCCCCACATCGATGCCGCACTGGTCGTAGTGGGAGCCGATCCTCCGATTGTGGGTGAGGAATTGGCGTTGGTCGAAGCCGTCGGCAGGCAGGTTCAAGATTTGATTCTGGTGATCAACAAAGCTGATCGCACGAGCGATCAGGAACGCGCGGCGGCCATTCAATTCACACGAGAGGTTCTCGAGAGGCGATTGCGTCGTCTGATGCCTGAGGCTCTTGAAGTTAGTGCTGCGGAGCGGATCGACAATCGCGGCCCGCTGCGGGATTGGGATAAGCTGCTGACGAGCCTTCACCACCTCGTTGAAGTCTCCGGTACGAATCTGGTTCGCGCTGCCTGCGATCGAGGTCTGCAGCACTTGCGGGAACAGCTCTTGGCCATCATCCAGGAGGATCGTGATGCTCTAGAGCGGCCAGTCGAGGAATCCGAGCGCCGCATCAAGCTGATGAAAGAGACGATCAACGAAGCTGAACGCTCGATGCGAGAATTGAGTTTTTTGTTTATGGCCGAGCAGCAGCGAATTTCAGACTATTTCGTAGATAGGCGCAAGCAGTTTATGAGTGCCGCGTCGAAGGAATCGGAGTTGGAATTTGTCGCTGAACTGGCGGCGACTCCCCGCAGCTTCGGTCCGCGCTACAGGCGCCGACTGATGCACGCAGTGCAGAAGATCTCACGTGAACTGGTTACGCCGTGGCTCAAACTAGAACAGGACGAGGGCGAGCGGCAATATCGTGCCGTTGCCAGCCGATTTGCGGAGATGGCAAACAAATTCCTGGAAAAGCTTGCTAGTGCTGGCCTTGGCGAGTTGACGCGAATGCCCCACGCGCTTGACCTCGATAAAGGCTTCCGTGTGCGCTCCAGGTACACGTTCGAGGACTTTATCGGAACTGCACAACCTCCTTCGCCCCTGCGCTGGCTCGCGGACGCGCTCCTGTCGCTAGCGGGTGGCCGCAAGATCATTACGAAGGAAGCTCGCGAATTTCTGTGGCATCTGCTGGAGACCAACAGTTCGCGTGTTCATAACGATGTTCTCAATCGGATTCAGGAAAGTCGGGATCGCCTGGAAGTCGAGATCCGCAAACTGCTGCACGAGATTAGCCGCGTTGCGGAGCAGGCTCTGGAGCGAGCACGAAAGGTAAAGGAAGAAGGAGCGCCCGCGATACAGTCGGCATTGGAATGGCTCGACCGATTGGAGCGAGATGTTGCGGCTTTGGGTTGATGCGACTCCGCGTGCTCTTGGAATCAGGTCGCGACGATAAAAATTGCGAGGACAGAATGAAAGAAGAATGTAAAGCACGCATGTTGCGGATTCATGTAGGGGAAAACGACGAGTGGGAGAACAGACCCCTTTATGAAGCCATAGTTGCGAAATGCAAAGAACTCGGAATGGCCGGAGCGATCGTGTACAAGGGTCTTGAGGGGTATGGTTCAGGGGCGAGGATTCGGGATTCTGGAGTGCTGTCCCTGGATGCCCCGATCATGCTCAGCATCATCGACACAGAAGAGCAGATCGAAAGATTCCTGCCTCAACTAGACGCTATGGTCGGCGAAGGACTTATCGCGATGTCGTGTGTGGAGATCATACGGTACTCCAAGGACACTTCTGCGATGCGGCCAGATGATTACCCGATCGGTTAGTGGTCTCCAATCCTTCGTGTTGGTTAGGTCATGATAGCTTTCTGTACCCATTGCTGGGCTGAAATCGACGACCAAGTTAATTCCTGCCCTGGCTGCGGGGCAGATCAGAGTTTTGATACGCGGAGCTATGAAGAGAAGATTGTCGCAGCCCTTCGACATCCATTGCCTGCAGCGCGTGCGCGAATCTGTTGGTTGATCGGAGAGACCCGCATTCGTGATGGAGTGACCGAGTTGATGGCGTTGGCGAAGAGCGATCCTGACGTCTACGTTCAGAAGGCGGCCATAGAAGCCTTGGGAACTATTGGAGACACTCAATCGACCATCCTTCTTCGGGAAATTGGCAAAGGCAAAAATCGATTCCTGGCTGCGGCTGCAAACAAAAGCGTGGAGCTTGCTAATGGCTCGCAGACATAAAATTAGCGAGCATTGTCATTTGCATCGTGACCAAGGCTAAGGCATTAGGACCGCCCTAATGCTTCAATTTCAGATCTCGAGATCACCATGGCGGGGGGCTGGAATCCATTGCCGTCAGGTCCCCTTTTATTGATTTGATCGTGAGTGCTGAAAATCTCTCGGTATAGATCCTCACCGTAGCTGGTTTCGAGAGGTTCACCTTTGATAAGCCTGAAGGTTCGCGTACCATCGGGGAGCCGTTCAGCCCGTAGAAACAAGGCATCTTCAGATTTTGTCTCGAAGAAGCGATGCGCAAATTCGTAGAGGTGCGTCACGAAAAAGACCTTTATCCTTTTTTCCAGCATGGCATTCACGATTTGCTCTGCAATTTCCGACCCTTCCCGTTCGTTCGTGGCGGCAAACGACTCATTGAGGAGGAGCAGCGAGTTCGGGGAAATGTGATCTGCAATGTCGCTTATCCTGGCGAGTTCTTCGTCGAATTTACCGCTCTTCATCGAGACATCTTCTTCTCGTTTGTAGTGAGTGAACAGCCCAGGACACAACTCGGCTTCGAATGTCTCTGCACCCACGAACATCCCGGCTTGCATCATCAGTTGGGCAAGGCCAATACTTCGTAGGAAGCTTGACTTCCCCCCTTGATTGGCGCCCGTGACGATCACCGCACTCTTGGTATCAGCGTCGGCATCATTTCCGACAATACGGCGTTCCATATGAAGTGACAGGCAAATGTCGTAAAGGCCCGCGAAAAAATGCCTGCGCTCCATCGGAGGAACCGGCGCCGGCAAACAAAAAGGCTCTCCTTTGTCCGCGAGTTTCTTCTGGAGGTTTAAACAGCCAATATAAAAAGCAAGTTCTACCTTAAGCGCTTTGAAGAAGCTCAGGACATGATCTGCGGATCGTGCGAGAGTGACCGCAATCGGCGTTATACCGCGTTGTCTGACCGCCCCAACGATGCGCGCACCCGACTCGTCACGAGGGTCAAGGCGGAATGTAAACCCCGGAGGCGACTTCGTTATTAGACGCCTGAACCAGTTTAGATCTCTCTTGGGTGGCCGGGCCAATGTATGGTTCGTGCCCTCGTTGCCCTCTCCCAATTCAGCCGTCAACTGAACTCCATTGCGGAACTTCATGTCGGACAAATACTGCGCGATTGTGGCAAGGTACTCATCGGTCAACTCCTCCTTGAGAGTCGCAAACAGCCTCAAGAAGCCTGTCGAATGGAATTGATCACTGCCCTCCTCAGCCATTCCGCGTAGCTTTCGAAGCATCTCCCGCAAAGCATCGAGCAGCGAGATTGCGCCAAAAAGAATGGAATCAGGGTAGCTGCTCGAAAGATCCCACCACATCCGTTTTGTACTATCTGTTGCCTCCACTGTAAGGTGGTAGAGCGCTCGGATACGGTCGGAGTTTGCAAGGCAATCCTGGAGGACAGCTTGCCGGTATAAGATCGTGTCGACGTCGTTTTTGAATCCGGAAAGCAGAGCTACATGGCTAACGTCGTAAACGAACCTATCTTCATCTGCCATCGCCCCGATCAGTGTGTTCAGTTCGAGGTCCTGTGATAGCTGTAGTTCGCTCCATGGCATTGGAGACTGAAGATCGAAGTCTCGATCGGGATGCATCAGTAGCGCCTTCATACCTTGATACGCTCCATCAGCAATTCGTACGTAACCTGATGCTTTTCCGCGATTGCCAGCGCATAAGCGAGACCGTCGGCAGGTCTTCGTTCCAACTTAAACGTCCGGATGGCCGGATTCACAGGATCGACCGCGCTTACGACGCTCACAGTCTTTTCGTTCAAAGAAGCCAGTTCGTCAAGGAACGTTACGCAGACGCTCAAAAGATCCAGAGAAGATAACTGTTCGATCACTTTCTTGCCGAGAAAAACTGCATCCTGCAGCGTCGTTGACGAGAAAATCTCGTTCATAATGACGAGGCTGTTGGGTGTTGCGTTAATAAGAATCTCGCGAATCCGAATCAAGTCATCCTGGAGTTTGCCCCGGAGATTGGTGATCGTCTCTTCTCGTTCAAAGTGGGTTAACAGTTTGTCGAAGTTGAATAGCCGCACTTCTTTCCCTGGTACCGGGAGGCCTAGACTCGCCAGATGATGCACTTGACCAAATGTCCGGGCGAGCGTCGTCTTCCCTCCATGATTAGGACCGGAAACAACGAGAATCCTTTCGGCTCCAGATAGGGAAAAATCATTGCAGACAATCGCAGATTTTTCCTCAATGAGCTTGTCGGCAAGAACGAGATCGAAAGTCTCCTGGGCACTGATCTCCTTGGAAGTCAGCGAGATCTTGGGAAGCGTGAAATGAAGACCACTTCGTCGGAGCTTTTCAGCGTAGCCGAAATAGGCCAGATAAAACTGGATTTCCCTGTCGAATTTCAGAATTGTACGATCGGCATACTCAACGCGGCTCTTGCAAAACGCGTTCAACGCCTCGAAAAGCTCCGGTCGAAACTTCGCGATTCCGTCAAGCACCTGCGCCTGGATGTGGTTGACTGGATCAATATCTCGCACACTTATCCGATACCCTCGGCTTGAGTCACTCCGAAACTTCTCGAACGTCTCTTCTACAGCGAGACTGTAGTCAACTTCCTCTTCCGTCAACCGAACCGTAATCGCATCGCCATTCAACAACAGACAGTATTTGATTTCAGCCAGGCTTGACTTCAGGTTCTTTACTTCGGCCATGAGGCCTCGGAACAACGGCGACGACACATAGCTAGCAAGATAATCACGAAAAGCGCTTAGTCCGCGTGAATTGACACCTCTCGCGCAAATATCTAGTGTCAGTCGCTCGACTGCGTCGCAATACGTATCAACCGCGGCCAGAAACGCACATTGGGTTCCATAGCTGTAGAACGCTCTCTTCGATCGATTCAGGTTCTCGCGCATGGCGCGCATCTGTCGAGAAAACGACTTGATCACATCGAGGAGAGACTGGCTTTCCAGATCCAACACGACTTGTTGCCGGTACTGGATCGCATTAACGTCGCGCAGCTGCGTATAATAAAACGGCGTAAGATCATATTCTTCAAAATCGTTTGTGAGCCTGCTCACGAGTTGATCGAGATTCAGGTCGCCGAAGAATGCCGGCGCTTCAATGAGCATTTGCTCAGCGGCTTCACCGGATTGCTCGAAAAGTATGCTGTTGAAAGCCATAATATTTGCCAGGTCTATAATCAGACCAGAAACCAAGCTCAGAGTAGGAAAGGCCCTGTGCGTTGGCCGTTAGATAGCGTCCAACGCTCGTACACAACCGTGAAGAGCAGGATCATCGCGCTTATCGAAGACAGCTCTTCCTCAAGCGGTTCTGCATCGGTTTTGGTAGGGAATACAGACTCCTACCAGATCGGTAGGAATCATCAGCGGCTCCGGTTCGGAGTGCGGTTTAAGGCGGATTCCTTCGCCACCTTGAGTTTATCACGTACCTTGGTTCAACCGTCGAGGCTCACGGCAATCGGCGCCTCATCCTTTAAGGCCCGGAACTTCGATAATCACTATCGCTATTCAAGTATTGCTCCGCACAGTATGCTTCTGCGAGGTCGGGATAACGCGCGAGCCAATGAGTAATATTGACGAGGTGGCTCCTTTCGAGAGCGATCCTCAACTTTCTATTTTTCAAACCACGTTTCAGGATGCTTCGCTTGACATCATCTTCATCGCCCATCTCGAAGCAACTATTGAATGCTCCTTCGTTGGTCAGGCGGTCACGAAGGATTACCGTAATGGCGTATCGTACTCGATAGCTGCGCGCTGCGAGATCGTAGACCTTCTGAATGTTCATGTGGCAATACGCTTCTAGCTTCCGTGCCGTACTGACGCCATCTTGAGGTGACATTCGCATGTGATTGCATTCAGGCTAGGCATCAGCTGTTCGAGCCATCGATCGAACTCGGCATGCTCTCCGGGCCCGTGAACTGTTCGGCCTGGATTCAGTTGGCCCCATTCACACCACCTTCTGCTGAGCCACGAAAGGTAGGGAAGCAAGAGGCTGTCCGGGCAGAGGCCGCGATCATAGGCGCGAATCTGTTCGGTAGTCATCCCATGATCCTGCGCGTATGCGCGATAGCGCAGCCGAACATCTCCGCTGAATCGAATTCCACCTTGGCGCGTCCTCACATCGTTAGAACCTCCGCTCAAAAGAGAGCGCACTCCACTGGAGAGATGGAGCGCGCCGAAATTGTCTCAGGCGTGCAGGTACCTCAACTCATGCTGAACTCAGTCTTCCCAGCTAAGCCCCGATCGGCCAAAATGCCCATAGTTCGTCGTTTGCCGATAGATCGGAGAGAGCAGACCCAATTGCTCAATGATTGCCGAGGGGCGGAAATCGAAACGATAAGCGAATTCGAGTGCTTCGCGCCGGTCACCCGTGCCAAATGTTTCGACCTTGAGAGACACTGGCTTGGCTATGCCAATTGCATAAGCAACCTGAATCTCAGCTGCGGAAGCCAGACCTTGCTTAACAATTTGTCGTGCCACGTAGCGGCAGAAGTACGCTGCACTTCGATCCACTTTCGATGGATCCTTACCGCTGAACGCGCCGCCCCCATGCCGGGCAGCTCCGCCGTAGGTATCGGCAATGATCTTTCTGCCCGTCACTCCGCAATCAGCGGAGGGTCCACCGAGAACAAAGCTTCCTGTCGGATTGACCAGATACTGTATTCCATGGTGAAACCAATCCCCGAGAACACGAGGCGCGAGGTCTTCCCGCACATAGGCCGCGATTCTCGTTTGCTCGATTTCTTCACTATGTTGGGTAGAAACCAGAACATCGGTGACAGCCACAGGTGTGCCGTCCTCGTAGAGCACGGAGACCTGTGATTTGGCATCTGGACGAAGCCACGAATACCTCCCCGACTTTCTATCATCAGCCAGCCCCTTCGTAAGGCGGTGGGCCAGGAAGATCGGCAAAGGCATCAGTTCGGGTGTCTCGCTGCACGCTTAGCCGAACATGATTCCCTGATCCCCAGCGCCCTGCTCGTGACTAGAATTGCTTTCAATGTCGACGCCTTGGGCAATATCCGGTGATTGCTTGGAGATAAACTGCAATACCTGCACGTCATCCGAGTTAAAAGCGGTAGCGGAGTCTGTATAACCAATTTGCCGTATCGCGTCGCGAACAACTTCTTCATGATGGAGATGCCCCCTGGAGCTGATCTCACCTCCGAGCACGACCGTGTCCTCTTTGCAGAGGACCTCGCATGCCACTCGAGAAGCAGGATCCTGCTGAAGGTAGGCGTCGAGGATAGAATCCGCGATAAAGTCACAGACTTTGTCTGGATGTCCCTCGGAGACGGATTCCGAGGTAAAAGTGTACGTTGAGGTTTTGGTCTGGGAGGGAAGTACAACTGCACTTGCTTTGGGTATGATACTTGGCATTGATGCACGCTCCGGTCGCAGCATGCATCAGGAGTCCCCGCGAGGCTTTCAAATCGAGCTAGATCTCGACGGTGGAGACTCTGTTCGGAAAATCCATTCCGCGCATCGGGCTCGCGCCCAGGCACCGTAACGTCTCCAGAACCGGTTGCCGGACTCAACGGATTACGCTGAGTCACTCCTGATGCTTGATATAAGTCTACGAGGCGCGCTCATTAGGAGTCAATCAGGCTTGCAAAGAATATTGGTTCTGATGGTTCGCTCCTCACTTAAACTACTGCGGTTCGAGTTCAATAAGCCAAGCACGCTCGTTCAGCGGAGAAACCGAGGCCGCGTCCATCGTTTCTATGCCCGAGGAAGAGTTCTCGGGGCGACCGAATTGCAATCTCGGCTTTTGATCTTAAGAACGTTGGCGCGAGGTCGGATTGAACTGCATCGCCAGTAGGTGTTGGCACCTTGCCAAGAGTCCATTGAACCCGAAACTTCTGTCACTAGAATAAATTGCACTGCAACTGCTTTCCGTGATACTTTTTGATTGGCGAAGGAATCCGCCCTTAAGCGCCTACCGAAAAGGGATGGCTGATGACTCCTACAGTGATGTAGGAGTTTTGTTTTTGGGAAAGCATCTGGGATTTTGGACGTAGTCGCAGCTGACGAGGCATTTCTGAGGCAATGCCTCGCATTCAGTTGGAAGTCGAATGTCGTTTGCTTGGCTTTTTGTTCCTCCCCAGAACACGGACCCAATGGTGGGACTGCCGGGTTACAACTCGGCGGTCCTTGGGTCTTAGCGGAGGATTGATTTTGAAGGTCAAGAGGTTCAGTGGATAGTTTAGATGGATTGGCCAGATAGCAGCACACTGTGTGTAAACGCCATTGCCACCAGAAAGCGAGCGATGGCATGATGATGAGTGGCGATGGAATCCGCCTTTAACTGCCCCTGAAATAGGCGGCTAATGACTCCTACGAAGCGTAGGAGTGCGCCACTGCTCCTGTGCTCACTCGTTGCAAAGGAGCAGCACGATGGACTACCTCGACCTTCCTATCGGTAAGAATCTACCCAATGTCGTTACGGTTGTCGTCGAAATCCCCCTCGATGGCACCAATAAATATGAATACGACAAACAATTACATGTTTTCAGGCTGGATCGTAACCTTCATTCGCCGGTGCATTACCCAGGCGACTACGGCTTCATACCCCAAACTATCGCCGAAGATGGAGATCCACTCGACATCCTGATTCTGGGAGATACTGGGACATTTCCCGGGTGCACTTTTAGTGTCCGGCCGATTGGCCTATTCGAGATGCTCGATCAAGGTATACCCGATGAGAAGGTTGTCGCCTTTGCAACGGGCAACCCGCGATTCAACGACGTGGAAAGCTACTCGCAAGTGCAACCCCATGTCCTTCGCGAGATCGAGCACTTCTTTTCGGTCTACAAAGACCTGGAAGGCAAACGCACCAAAGCTCTGGGATGGAAGGACCGTGACTCAGCGCATGAGGTCATCCACTCGAGTCACAAGCGGTACATGGAACAAAAAGCAGGCTAGGCCTTCTTAAAGAGAGGATTCAGCCTTATGCCCACGTCTTCCGCCCGCAATGATCACTTGCTTGACTATACGGCCTATGTCGACCGCGAAGAAGAATTGGAGCGCCTTCGGAATCAAGTGAAGGCCCGAAAAGCGTTGTTGGTCTTCGGGCCTTCGGGTGTAGGCAAATCACGTTTACTGCAGGCATTCGTAGCTCAACAACCGCTCGCTCTCTATGTTCCTCAGCTTCGGTCTCCGAGCGAATTACTCCATACTCTGCTCGAAGCGCTCAATTTAGCTGACAAACGAATCAAGATCCCGGCAAACGTCAATGCTCTGTCGTCTCGTTCCCTCAAAGGCGTCGTCCATCGTGCACTTGATACTAAACCTTTTGTAATGGTCCTTGATCACCTTGAAGGGCCGTCGCGAGTCGTGACCGCGGTGATCAAAGACCTCCACTACTTTGGGCGTACGCCTCTAATTTTTGCCTCGCGATCGCCGCATATGGAAGATATCGGTACGCTCCAACCCCTCTGCGCGCTGAAATCCGAGCGAGTTGAGGTCAAAAACTGGCCTCATAATATCGCTCTCGAATTTGCTCAGCAAGAGGCTGAGAGAACAAACCTGGAGGCTACTAACATTGGGTCGTTTTTGCCATCAATCGTGCAGTGGTGTGATGGAAATCCAGGAGCAATCCTTGACATGATAAGGATGGCGCATATGCCTCGGTATCAGGTAGCTGATCAAATCAAAGCTCACATCCTGTACGTCGACTACCGTATGGGACGGCGCACATGAGCGCGCCCCATTGGGACGACTCATCTGAAGTCCAAATCGTCGAATCAGAGGATTGTTTCAACGGCCCAGGGCGCATTCACACTTTTGTGACCAGCGAGTAACAACAGTGCCACTTGCGACGCTCTACGTTCTTCTTCGCTCGTCAGATATCGGCGCAGTGCATCGTGACGCAGGGCATACCGCTGCAAATCTTCAGCGGTTCTCTCAAGCAAGTATGCGTGGGCATGCAGAAGCATTTGAGTTGGTTCCCCGAGGCCTAGTATCGTAGTAACCGCAGAGAGATGAGGAAGGCAAGAAACCCCCAAAGCCCCTCCTCCAGACGAAGCTGCGTCTCGCGCAGCGGTCGCAGCCAATCGAACGGCTCTTTCTTCTGACTCGATACGAACCTCACAGACCTTGCAGGTTTTCGCGGTTGCCAAAAGGGGCCTCATGTCTGGAACCGCGCTAGCACGGGCGCTTGCCATCTGCTCGAGCTCGCCGGCGATTCGGTGAACCAGTTGCGGGTACGACGTGCAAACGCCATATGGTGAGGAGATGTTTTCGTATTGCCATGTATGCAATGGACAGAATCCGCCTCTTAAGGCATGCTCTTGCTGTGCCTCGGGATTGATGGTCAACTCATATTGATATTTGCTGATGAATTGGAAAATGTCATTGAGCACAGCCGAGCAAACCTTGCACCCGCCGCGCTGTTCGAAACGAAGTTCAATAGAGCCTCGCGAAATCTCTGGCGCAGCGTTTATCGTGCCCATGGTGGCTTCCCGAAGCGTTCGCAGTCGTTCTGCTAAGGGACCGAATGGATCATCGTGCTCAGACCCTCGTGGCTGGCCCGCACGACGCGCAAGCAGTGTCGCCGTCCGGGAATACAAGTTGGTTAGAAATGCCTGAGCCCTCTCCTCAGTGAGAAACCGCAATAACATATCCTCAAAGGCGGCAAGGCCGCTTGCATCAAGCGCAGCCTTGTCCGCCCTAAGTTTAGCCTTGAGTGCCTCGCGCGCCGAGAGTGAGAAGATCTGAGGCTTGTCGGAGAATGAAAACCTCTTTAATCGGTCTTCGACAAAGGTGAGCGCCTGTTTTCGATCCTCATTCGGAACTGTATCCTGCTTGTTCAACACAACAAAAAGACGTTTATTCGTGACGCGGATTCGGTGAAGAATACGATCTTCTTCCTCGGAGAAGGGGCTTTCGTAACTTGTCACAAGAACAAACGCATCTGCCTCGGGAAGAAATCTCTCGGTCGTCTCTGTGTTTTCGACGATCGATGATCCAAGACCCGGACTGTCTACAAAGAAGAATCCGCGTCGCAGGATTTCCACCGGCAGTTCAATTTGCGCGTATGCAAGGCCCTTGGTGTTCCCTGGGTTCGATTGTTGCGTCACATACTCGGCAAGTTGCGTTAGCGGTACTTCGCGCGTGAGACCACGGCCATTGAAATGCAGAACCACCTGCTTTCTGCTTCCGTATCTCACCGTCGTAATCACTGAGGTGAGCGGGACAATTCCTGTCGGTAGCAGATCCCCTCCGAGAATCGCGTTCATTAAAGTCGACTTGCCGCGGCTGAACCTGCCGACCACCAGCAAATTGAACCGGTCTTCGGCCAGCCGGGTGAGCAGATCCCGGCACTCCTGGGCCAACTCCTGATCCCTGGTATCGATCGCCTGGGCCGAACGAATGATCTCGGCAATCGCAAATTTTTCCTGTTCATACTCTTTCAGGTCCATGAGTCTCCATTTCAGGTACTAGCGCAGAGTCGATCACTTCGAGCGGTGATGCGTTTTGGGCTCGAGTGCCCCTCCCAGCGCGTGATTGAGGAGCCGCCAAAATGGCGATAGCCAGTGAGGTTGTTCACCGGCACTTTGTCTCTGTGCCGCGATCGCCGCAGCCAACTGTTTCGATGCGTTCGGATGCGAATCGATCAACTCTTCAATTTCCTCTTCTTGTAGCGAGTTGCCGCGGTCCGCAATCATGAACAACGCTCGTAGGATTCCGGGCCAATCCGTTTCATCGGTCACCGCGAAACCGATCTTTGCAACGGCCACCACGGTAGCCGGATCGTCTACGTAAAGGTATTTCCGGAGATCCGGCCAATCCTGCGGGCTCACTCCAACCTCGCTCAGGAGCTGGACCGTCGCGCGCCGGCGGCAAATGGCGCCTGGTCCGTCAAGGATCGCATTCGTCAGCCCGCGAGCCGACAAGACTCCAAACTGACGTACTGCCTCTGGAAGTTTGCGGAGGCTCTCCATCGCGTCGCCTCGGCAAAGGTCATCTTCGAGAACCTTAAAAAGCAGTGGAACGGCTTCAGGACGATGAAACTCACCTAGAGCAAGGACAAGCCCTCCCGTTGCACGATCCCAGGCCGCGTCGAGAAGGACACGGAACACCTCGGTCGATGGATATCGGGCCAATTCGCGTGCTACTGCACTGCGAACGGCATCTTCTGCAAAGAGCACAGCAGCATCCGGTGGGCGCACGTACTGCTTGAAGTAGGCGATCAACGTCGAACATGCGCCTAATTCCCCGAGAGCGCGTGCCGCGCGAACCCGAGGATGCGAAATGGTTCTTGGAGGGCCATTCAATAGAAACTTTGAGAGAGGAGGTATCCCCTTCTTGCCACACGCAACCAGCATGTCTATCGCGTGATCGCCGTCCTTCAACGAACCAAGTGATTCAATCAGATCTTCGATCTGCTGTTCGGACATCTGGCTCGATGGCATAGTCACGTTTGCATCTCCAATTGAGGTGAAGTACAGGTATACCAGTCCTCGCGAGTGAGAACTCGACGAGCCTGGTCGTGACTCGATCGAGCGAGCAGAATCTGATAAACGGCTATATCACCTCTTTGAAATGCCGCTGCCGATCCCG
>JASHQE010000206.1 GCA_030037705.1 Acidobacteriaceae bacterium
ACCATCCATGCGATCCGCAATCGGCAGGTTCCACATCGTGCCAATCTCGACTCAGGTCAACCCACGCCGCCCTTACAAAGACAACCGCAGATGTTTCGACTCTCCGCTCAACATGACAGCGCTTGAATGATCGGTCTGAAGCTGAAAGTTGATCGATAGGTCGATAGCCTAACTCCGGGTGCCCCCAGAACCTGCCCTGAGCGCAGTCGAAGGGTCTGGATTTTGGGTAGTGGGTCTTCCCTGCATTCCGCGCCGCCCTCATCTGCTATAGTGGCTCGGTCACTTATCTGACACATTTTCGTAAACGCTAACGGAAAGGTGGACGAGAGCTCACCCCGAACGGAGGCAAGGAGAGAGATATGCAGTGGAGCGAGAGTACGAGGCGGTCGTTCTTGAAGCAGTTTGGCGCGGCAGGAGCGATGGCGCTCGCAGCAGCAAATGCCGAGGGGTTGGCGCTGCCCGGCGCGCAGGCTACGACGCCGACGGCTGGCGAATCGGCCGCCGACCAGAAACAGGACGCCACGCGCGAGCAAAGAATGCAATGGTGGCATGAGGCCAAGTTCGGCATGTTCATCCATTGGGGCCTTTACAGCGTGATCGGCCAGCATGAGTGGGCCAAAGAGCAGGAAGGCGTTCCGATTCCGCAGTACGAGATCCTCGCCAAGCACTTCAAGCCCAAGCCCAATGCCGCCCGCGACTGGGCGCGGCTGGCCAAGCGTGCCGGCCAGAAGTACATGGTGATGACCACCAAGCACCACGAGGGCTTTTGCAACTGGGATACCAAGCTCACCGACTACAACGCCGTGCAGCAGGGGCCGGGCCGCGACCTGGTGCGCGAATACGTTGAAGCAGCGCGCGCCGAGGGCCTCCGCGTAGGCTTCTACTACTCGCTCATGGACTGGCATCACCCTGATGGCGCGAAATGCAAGACCGATGAAGACGCGCGCCGGCGCTTCGTCGATTACACGCATGGCCTGATTCGCGAGCTCCTCACCAACTACGGCAAGATCGACGTGCTGTGGTACGACGTCTCCTGGCCGCTGAATGCCGAGGAGTGGGAGTCCGAGAAGATGAACGAGATGGTCTTCAATCTGCAGCCGGAGATCATCGTGAACAACCGCAACGGCCTGCAGGGTGACTTTACAACCCCGGAACAGCGCATCGAGGCTGCCGCCGTCGGCCGCGCGTGGGAATCGTGCATGACGCTGAACAATAGCTGGGGATTCAATCGCGCCGACGATGGATGGAAGACGCCGAAGGTGATCGTCGACAATCTCGCCACCTGTGCACGCGGCGGCGGCAATTATCTTCTGAACATCGGCCCCATGCCGGATGGATCGATTCCGCCGGAGACAACGGAAGTATTGGAAGCGGTGGGCAAATGGGTCGACACCAACGGCGACTCGATCTACGGCACCGATCGCGGCCAGTTGACCGCTATCGCAAGCTGCAACTTCACCCGCCGCGGCAATACGCTCTATGTCCACGTGCACGGCTGGCCCGGCCATACGCCCGCGGCCGAGTGGCTCGACTTTTACAAGCCCGAAGTTGTCGTGGCCATCGGTGGACTCAAGCCGAAGGTGCTCTCGGCCAACGTCGTGAAGACCGGCCAGAAGGTCGAGTTCACGCAGGACGAATTCACCCTCCGCCTGACCGGCCTGCCGATGACCGCGCCGGACACGCCGGCGACGGTGATCAAGGTCGAGTGCGACGGCGAGCCTATCGTCGACCACGCCTCCGAGCGCCCGCTGTGGCCGCGTTACAAAGTGGGCATCAGCATATAGGTATTCGGAGTTCAGGCGGGTTGCCGCGTTCAGGAGGCAGCAAGGATCGCGTCGGCGATGCGTGCAGCCTCCAACGCGGGACGCGCCTCATGAACGCGGACGATGGACGCGCCGTTCAGGATCGCTGCCGTCATTGCGGCCAAGCTCGCGGTTTCGCGGGTCTCTACGGGCGCAGGTTTCCCGCCAAACAGGGGCGCGAGCGTATGACCCAGGAAGGATTTGCGGCTGAGCCCGGCCAGTAGCGGCCTTCCCAACGGCAGCAACTCGCTTTGGCGGGCCAGCAGCGTGTAATTCTCCCCCAAGCGCTTGCCGAATCCATACCCGGGATCGAGAAGCACGTTTTCTGCAGGAATTCCGATGGCTGCGGCAGTGCTCAAGCTCACAGCCAAGCCATCGCGCACCATCGCCAGCAGCGCGTCAGGAGCGAGCTGGGGCTGCGTGCGCCACTGCTCGGGCCGGCCGCGCGTGTGCGAGAGAATCACGCCGGCCTGGAGCTCGGCGCATACCGCGGCAAGCGCTGGATCCCATGTAAAGCCGCTCACATCGTTGATGACCTCGGCTCCGATCGCGAGCGCGGCACGCGCGGTTTCAGCCTTGTACGTGTCGACGGAGAGAATCGCATCCGGCCTGGTGCGCAGAATTGCCTCCAGAACAGGCAGAAGACGCGCCTGTTCTTCCTCTGCACCTACGGCAGGAGTCTCGCCCCCGGCGCGCGAATCGGGCCTTGTGCTCTCGGCTCCCAGGTCGAGCAGATCCGCGCCTTCGTCGAGCAATTGCAGCGCGTGCGTCACTGCCGCTTTAGAATCGAGAAAAAAACCGCCGTCGCTGAAGGAATCCGGCGTGATGTTGACCACGCCCATCACCCAAGTGCGCCGCCCGAGCTCGAGCGTCCGCGTGCGCAGCCGCCAGGTTGCAGTGATTCGCATGACTCGATGGTACGCTGCGGTACACTCCGGGCATGATCTTCTTACGGCATTCTCTGGCCTGTGCGCTGGCGGGATTCCTGGCCCTCGCGCCCGGAACAGGCGCGCAGGCGCAAGCCCATCGCCAGGACCGGCCCGACGAGCGCATACCCGCAAAGGGAACCATCGCCGATCGCATCCAGGCCATTCTTGCCGAGCCGGCCCTCAGCCACGCGCAGTTCGGCATCAGCGTGACCACGCTGGATGGCCGATCGCTCTATCGGCTGAATGATGACAAGCTCTTCACGCCTGCATCGGATGCGAAGCTGACCACCACCGCAGCCGCCTGTGCTCTCTTGCCCGTCGATTCGCTTACGTGGACCACTTTTGTGGTAGCCGACGGCGACGTAGAAAGTGACGGCACGTTACACGGAAACCTGATCCTGCTCGGTGTAGGCGATCCGACGTTAAGCGCGCGAAGTTATCCCTATCAGGAGCCGGCGCAGCCATCCTCTGAAGCCCCGCCGAGCCCATCTGCGCCGAATGCTCCTAATGCTGTTGATCCGAACACGGCCGCCATGATGCCTTTGAGCCTTTTAGCCGAGCAGGTCGAACAATCCGGCGTGCGTGCTATCACCGGTGACGTGATCGGCGACGATACGTTTTTCCTGTATGAGCCGTATGGCGAGGCCTGGGGCTGGGACGATCTGCAGTGGGGTTATGGCGCGCCGGTCTCCGCGCTCACCTTTAATGACAACGCTCTCGGCTTGACGATTGCGCCGGACCCCGCCGCGCCGGACGCGACCACAGCCACATGGACGCCGGACGTGGAATATTACACGCTCGACAACACCATGACTCCTGCGCCTGCGGGCGAGCCCGCGCACCCGGGCCTCGAACGCCGGCCGGGTGCGATGATGATCCGCGCCTGGGGCACCGCTCCGGAGCACGGGATGCATGTGAACGTGGCGATCGACGACCCTGCGCAGTTCACGGCAGAGGCTTTCAAACAGGCGCTGCAGGCAAGGGGAATTCTCGCCTCCGGCGCTGCAGAGGTTCGGCACAAGTTTGCGAACGGCACCGGCGATTTCGCCGGCGAACGCGCGCAGCCGCTGAAGCTCCAGCCCTCCACGCTGACTACGGTCTCTGGAGATGTGGAAGGACGCAGAGTGCTGGCTGCTCACATCTCCGTGCCGGTGGCTGAAGACATCGCGATCACCAACAAGACCAGCCAGAACCTGCACGCCGAGCTGCTTTTGCGCCTCCTGGGCAAGATTGAAGGTTCAGACGGAAGCTTTGAAGAAGGTGCGCGCGTGGTGCGGCAGTTCATGACGGATGCGGGCGTGGATGACAAGGATTTTTTTCTCTATGACGGTTCCGGCGTGAGCCCCGATGATCGCATGACCCCACGAGCCTTTACACATTTACTGGACTACGCAGCCGCGCAGCCGTGGGGCGCGGCGTGGCGCAATACACTGCCCATCGCAGGCATCGATGGAACGCTCGAAGGCCGTTTCCAAAACTCGCCGCTCAAGGGAAAGATGTGGGCGAAAACCGGAACACTCAACGAAGTCAACGCGCTTTCCGGCTATCTGACAGGCGCGAGCGGCAAAGTGCTGGCGTTCTCGATTCTTATCAATGGCCGCCGGCCCGGCAGCGACGCCGAGGCCCAGGCCATCGACCGGATCGCCGAAGCCATCGCTGCTTCAGAGTGAGCCTGCGCGGCGTGCATTTCCTACAATAGTTGTGACTGCATGGCCGCCCACACCGATCCGGAGCCCGCTTCATCCGTGCTCCGCGAGACCATCGCCGCCATCTCCACGCCGCCGGGTCGCGGAGGCATCGGCATCGTGCGCCTGAGTGGACCGCAATCGGCGTCCATCGCTGCGCAACTCGTTCGTCTGCGCCAGCCGCTTGAACACGCCCGCGCGCGGTTAGCCGATGTGTTGGACGAGCCGGACGAGAGCAGTGACGCCATCCGTGTCGACGAGGCCCTCGTGACCTTTTTCGCCGGCCCCAACTCGTACACCGCCGAAGATCTGGTCGAAATCGCCGCGCACGGCTCGCCCGTTGTTCTCGAGTTGCTGTTGCGCCGCGCCATCGCTCTCGGCGCGCGCCTCGCCGAACCCGGCGAGTTCACCCAGCGCGCATTTCTCTCCGGCCGGCTCGACCTCACGCAAGCCGAAGCCGTACGCGATCTCATTGACGCGCAGACACTCACCCAAGCGCGTCAGGCCGCCAGCCAGATGGGCGGCGCGCTCAGCCACCGCGTGGCGCCCATCAAGCAATCGCTCGTCGAGCTGATCGCTCTTCTGGAAGCCGGCATTGATTTCGCCGAAGACGACGTTGACGTGACTCCACAATTTGAGATCGCCCGCCGCATCGACGAGCTCATCGAACCGCTCACCACGCTTGAAGCCTCGTTTGCGCGCGGCCGCATCGTGCATGACGGGCTTACGCTCGCCATCGTCGGCCGGCCCAATGCCGGCAAGAGCTCGCTCTTCAACCGCCTCGTTGAGCGTGACCGCGCGATCGTGACGGCGACTCCGGGCACCACGCGCGATCTGGTTACCGAACGCATCTCTCTCGGCGGCATCCCACTTGAGCTGGTCGACACGGCCGGCCTGCGCGAGGCGCGTGAAGAGGCTGAGCAGATCGGCGTCGCGCGCAGCCGCGAAGCCCTCGCTGATGCCGCGCTGGTCCTTATCGTGCTCGACGCCACGCAGCCGCTCAACGAAGAAGAGCGCCGGTTGCTGGCCGCCGTCGAAGGCCGCCCCGCGCTCGTTGCCATCAACAAATCAGATCTAACGAATTGCATCGATGAAAAGAGGGATTCTGACGACAACCCGAAGGGTACGGGCTTCAGCCCGTACGTCAATCCAGCCAATAACGAACGGGCTTTAGCCCCTGAGGTCGCTTCAGGCGGGCAGATTCCCGCGCTCGCCACGTCGGCTCTCACCGGTCAAGGCATCCCGGATCTGCGCGAGCGCATTCTCTCGCTTGCCACCGGCGGCGCCGCGCCGGAAACCGGCCTGCTCACCAACCTGCGCCAGCACCAGGCCGTTTCATCGGCTTTGGCCGCGCTGGGCGATGCGGACCGCGCCAATACGACCTCCATCCCGCACGAGATGATTCTTCTCGACCTCTATCGCGCTCTCTGGGCCCTCGATTCACTCACCGGCCAGACCACTCCCGACGACATTCTGAATCTGATTTTTTCTACCTTCTGCATCGGGAAATGAGCAGGCTTGCTACGCCAAGGGCGAGAGCGGCGGCAAGCCAACCGGCATTCATCTCGGCGCGGAACTCCCAGCCGACGTTCCACGCCCGACCGTCAAATGCGTCGTGCGTGCCGTAGATGGCCTTCACCGTCGATTTTCTGAGGTGTAGGGTATAAGCTCGGCCGGCGTGGGGCCGGACTAAGCACGGCAAATCTACATATAAAACCGGTTTAATATGAATTAACAAACATGACTTGTATATAATCATCCAGAAAAATGGCGTCGAATCGTAACGGCCTATCCTTCCTAATCGGACATAATCGGAGATTATCGTGCCATCATCCCGGCCCTCGAAGCGCTGTGCGCAGAGTTGTCTTTTTCTACTCGTTCTTTCGACCGCCCTGTTCTGCGCCTCTCTGGTTCAGGCTCAAACCTCTTCCGGCTTGACCGGATCGGTCTCCGACCCCTCCGGCGCGGGCATCGCTTCGGCCAGCATTACGGTGCGGAATGTAAGCACCGGGATGGAGCGCGTCACCACGACCGACGGCTCGGGCCGCTTTCAGATTCTGGCGCTGCCTGTGGGTGACTACGAGATCATCGCTGCCAAACCCGAATTTTCTCAGGAGATCCGCACCGGCATTCATCTGCTCGTCGGCGAGCAAGCTACTGCCGATCTCCGCCTCCAGGTTGGCCAGGTGCAGCAGCAGATTGCTGTGAACGCTGATGCCTCAGCCGTGAGCGTCACCACTGCCGACATCTCCGGCCTGATTGGCGAGAAAGAGATCAAGGATCTGCCTCTAAACGGCCGCAGCTTTGACGAACTGATGACCCTCAATCCAGGCATTGTGAACTTCACCTGGGAAAAGACCGGCGGCGTGGGCGTGTCGAACTCGACGGTCGGCAACAACTTTTCGGTTTCGGGCAATCGCCCGCAGCAGAATCTTTACCTGCTCAATGGCATTGAGTTCACCGGCGCCGCCGAGAACAACATGCAGCCCGGCGGCACCAGCCAGGAACTGCTGGGCGTGGACGCGGTGCGCGAGTTCAACGTGCTGCGCGACAGCTACGGCGCCGAATACGGCAAGCGCCCCGGCGCGCAGGTGCTCATCGTCACGCAAGGCGGATCGAACCGTCTGCACGGATCGCTCTACGAATTTCTGCGCAACAACGATTTCGACGCGCCCAACTACTTCGACAAAGGCTCCGCGCCGCCCTTCCAGCGCAATCAGTTTGGCGCGTCGCTGGGCGGCCCGCTCCAGCAGAACAAAACGTTCCTCTTTGGCAACTTCGAGGGCCTCACGCAGCACCTGCACCAGACCGGCGTCGCACTGGTTCCCGATACGAATGCCCGGAACGGCTATCTGCCCTGTAAGCTCGTGGGCCCGGCGCCGAATCCCTGCCCTAGCTCCGGTCTCGTCGACGTCGGCGTAGCGCCCAGCGTCGTTCCGCTGCTTGCGCTCTGGCCCACGCAGAGCGCCGGTGCTCCGGATTTCGGCGGCATCGCCGAGGCGTTCAATAACCCGCTGCAGACGATCCGCGACGACTTCGGCACCGCACGCCTTGACCGCACCTTCTCCGACAAAGACACGTTCACCGGCGTCTATACCGTAGACGACAGCGCCGACGTGACGCCGACAGCGGCGAATCTCTACAGCACCGATGTCGAATCCTTGCGCGAGCAAGTGGCGAGCCTCGAAGAAGTGCACACCTTTTCGCCCACACTGCTCAATACCGCTTCTGTCGGCTACTCGCGCGCGGCCTATTACTATACCGGCGAACCCACGCCCGATACCCCAGCCGCTGCCGTACCTGGATTTGTCGCCGGCCATCCGGTAGGAACCGTCGTCGTAGGCGGAAGCGCAGCGGCGAATCCCGCGGCGCAGATCAGCCAGGGCGGAAGCAATACAGGCAGCAATCTGCACATTGCGCGCAATCTCTATACCTACCAGGATCGCGTTATGCTCACCCACGGCCGTCACGATCTCAGCGCGGGCGCCTGGTTTCAGCAGCTCCAACCCAACGAAGATCTCGCCCTCACGCAGTTCGGGCAGGCCACCTTCACCGGACTGCAACAGTTTCTCGCCGGCACAATATCCAGCTTTCTCTATGATCCCGCGCCCACGGAGATGAACTGGCGCTCGCTGCTGGGCGCATGGTATGTCGAGGACGTGATGCGCATTTCGCCCAAGCTGACTGTTTCATTCGGCTTCCGCGACGAGTTCACCACCGGATGGAATGAAGCGCACGGCCGCGCCGCCAGCTTTGTGATGAGCAATGGCGCTCTCGAAACGCAGCCGCGTATTGCCAGCTCCGCATTCACGGACAACCGCGCCAAATTTCTCCCTCAGCCGCGCGTGGGCCTTGCCTGGAGCCCGTTCAGCCCGCGCACCGTGGTCCGCGCCGGCTTTGGCATGTACAACGACCTGCAGGATGCGCTCGGCTACCGTATGGACCAGAACGCGCCTTTTAATCCTTCCTATAGCATCGCCAATCTCGCCGTCTCCAGCCTTCCGCTGCCCACCTCGTCGGTTCCCGCCAATGCCAAGATCGCGCCCGCCGGCGTCGAAACGGATCTGCACACGCCCACGCTCCTCTCGTACTCGCTGCGCATCGAGCAGGAGCTGACGCCGGATACCGTTTTCACCCTCGGCTATGTGGGCTCACACGGCTATCACGAGATCGTCAGCCTCGACGACAATGAGCCCTCCCCCACTCTTTGCCCGGCCTCACCCTGCCCGGCAGTCTATCCAGCCACGTTCCCCGCTCCTCTGGCCGGCGCACCCATCCCGGCGGGCAGCTATTACATCCCGACCGGAACGCCGAACGCCAATCCGGCTCTCGGCGCGGCGTGGGCCTGGTACTCGATCGGCACCAGCTCGTATAACGCACTGCAAGCCGACCTGAATCATCGCTTCAGCCATGGCTTCGTGCTGCGCGGCGTCTACACTTGGTCAAAAACCCTTGACGACGGCGATTCGCTCAATGCCACCACCGCAGGCAACGCGCCGGGACTGGTCTCGAACCCATTTCACATCAGAGCCGATTGGGGTCCTGCAACCTATGATGTGCGCGACGTTGGCGTCGTCAGCGGCACGTACGCGCTGCCCTTCGGCCAGCACCAGCGGTTCTTTACCCATGCGGGCGGCGCGGCCAACGGACTCGTCAGCGGCTGGACGGCCAACTCCATCGTAACTATCCAATCCGGTTTTCCGTTTACGCCGCAGCTTAGCTACAATCCTTCGAACAATAATGATTCCAAAGACCCCGTGCGGCCGTTTGCGAATCCGTCGTTCTCAGGACCGGTCGTCGAGGGCACAGCCACGCAATGGTTCAACCCCACGGCGTTCCTCGCGCCCCCCTCCGGCAGCGGGTTTTACGGAAATCTCGGCCGCGACACGCTCTCCGGCCCGGGCCTCGCTACTTGGGACTTCTCGATGCTCAAGGACACCTCTCTGCATGACCGCATGAATCTCGAATTCCGCGCCGAACTCTTTAACTTACTCAATCGCGCTAACTTCAATACGCCCAATCTGGTCGTCTTCACACCCTCGGGAGTCTCGCCCACGGCTGGCGTCATCACCAGCACGTCGACTACGTCACGCCAGGTGCAGTTCGCGTTGAAGCTGTTGTGGTAAGCCGCCGTTTACGGGAGCATAAGATGATGGTTATTTATTTGCCGTCCCAAGCTGTTCCAGCAGGGTGTCGAAGTCTTCGATCCGCGCATACTCGATGATCACTTTGCCGCGCCCGCCACGATCTTCAATCGTCACCTTCAGTCCTAGCGCCCTTTGCAGCTGCTCCTGCGCTTCGCGCACGTTGGGGTCGATGGGCGGTTGCGCCTTCGGCTCTTTCTTGGCCTTACCCTCCGGGTGCAGCATTCCTTGCACGTAGCTCTCCGTCTGGCGAACAGAGAGCGAAAGACTGACGATCCGCTGCGCTGTCTTCTCCATTTCTTCACCATGCTCGAAGGCAAGCAAAGCCCGCGCATGGCCGAAACTCAGCAGGCCGGATTCGACTTTGGTCTGTATCGTGCTGGGCAGTCTCAGCAGGCGCAAAAAATTAGCCACTGTGGCGCGATCTTTGCCCGTGCGTTGCGCCATTTGCTCCTGCGTCATGTGAAACTCGCGCGAAAGACGCTCAAAGGCCCGCGCCTGCTCCATTGGGTTCAGGTCGGCGCGCTGCAGGTTCTCGACGATGGTAATCTCCATCGCCTGCTCATCGGAGACTTGGCGAAGAATGGCGGGAATTGTCTTCTTGCCGGCGAGCTGCGAAGCCCGCCAGCGGCGCTCGCCTGCAATTAGCTGAAACCGTCCATTTGCCAGTGGGCGCACCAGTACTGGTTGCACAACCCCATTGGCTGTGATGGACGCAGCCAGTTCCTGGAGCTGCTCCTCATCGATCAGGGTTCGCGTCTGGAAGGGATTGCGGTCGATCAGGTCAAGCGCAATCTCGCGGGGCCGTCCTCCTTCGCCTTCGGCTGAGGGAACAGCAGGGGCATTGACTCGCGGCAAGAGCGAGTCCAGCCCTTTGCCGAGAGCGCGCCGTTTGGCATCTGTGGAGGCAATATTCATAAATCTTTCCCTTACATATCCATCCAATCGGGAGTTCTTTAACCCAGGAGTAGCTTAAAAATTTACGACGCGTCACCCATACGGCCAGAACCGGACCTTCGGCGCCGGCGTTCCTGCAGCGGCCATTTTGCGTTCCACGCTACGCGGGCTCTCGATCCCATTCCGTGCGAGGAACTCCCCCGCCATCTCGAAATAGGCCTCGGTTCCCCGCGAGCGCGCATCATACAGTGCCACAGGCTTGCCGTGGCTCGGCGCTTCCGCCAGACGCACGTTGCGCGGAACCACGGTACGGTACAGACGCTCCCTGAAATACTCACGCAGTGTCTCGGTCACCTGCTGAGCAAGATTGGTGCGATCATCGTACATCGTCAGCAGCACGCCCTCGATCGTGAGCTCCGGGTTGAATGCAGAACGAACCCGTTCCAGTGTCGAAATCAGCTCCGAAATCCCCTCCAGCGCAAAATACTCGGCCTGCATGGGAACAATCAGCATCTCCGCCGCTGTCAAGACATTCAAGGTCAACAAATCAAGTGCCGGCGGACAATCGAGAATGATCAGATCGTATTCTTCCTTGACCGGCTCCAGCGCCTGCCGCAACCGGAGCGCCCGATCCTCCGACGCAGCCAGTTCGATATTGGCCCCGGTCAGATTCTTCGAGCCCGGCAACAGCTTCAGCAATTCGATCTCCGTGGGAAGAATCACCTGCTCCGCCGGACTATTGCCCACGAGCACGTCATAGATCGAATGGCGATTATCATCCCGCTGAAAACCCAGCCCTGAAGAAGCATTGGCTTGCGGATCACAGTCCGCCAGTAGAACCTTCAGGCCCTCAAGCGCGAGACAGGCTGCCAAGTTGATCGCCGTGGTCGTCTTGCCTACTCCACCTTTCTGATTGACGACGCCGAGTATCTTGCCCATGGCATTCAAGCCTAAAGGGAAGCGCTTTAAAAGGGGTAGCAGATTGCGTTGTGGAGAACTGGACATCGCTGTGGAAAGCTCTCGGCAGGCTTCCTTGTGAGAGCCGGACAATTCCTTGTGCTGCAACGAGTTCCACTTGGGCGGAAGGATTTTCGCTCTGCAGGGTTCAAAAGACAGCCGCGGTGGAAAACTTGGCCCGCGCGGCCTCTGTTTTTGGCCTGGGTTTACACTTTTGTTCCACGTGGAACATGCTGCGGGAAAGCTTCATGAACACTCTGTTCCACGTGGAACGTTACAATCATCCACGATGCCTTATCGCTGCAAAACTGCCCCTTACACATACGATTCTCTGCAAATCTCCCGCCGCGGAGTCTTGCAGGGCCTGGTCGGTTTAACGGCTTCCTCTCTTTTGGCCGGCTGCGGATCATCCATCTCCTCTTCCTCAACAACCAATCCGCCTGGAAGTTCCAACCCGCAACCTACGCCATCAGGTCCGATCACAAGCGCTTCCCTCACGGTCACCACAACCTCCTCCGGCGCCATAGGCTCCGCTTTTGCCGGACTTTCTTACGAAAAGAGCTCTCTCTCCGAGCCCCTATTTACCGCCACAAATACGAATCTCGTCGGCCTTTTCCAGCGGCTTGGCCCCAGCCTCCTCCGGATTGGCGGCAATTCTGTTGACAGAAACGTCTGGACTCCCAATGGTCCTGGTCAAACGACCGGCCAGATTGCCCCGTCTGATGTCGCCGCACTGGCCGCTTTCGTTAAGGCTGCCGGCTGGCAATGCCTCTACGGCATCAATTTGGGCGGCGCGGGCCCGAATCCGTATACGAGCGGGAGTTTTTCTGCGGTCACTACGCCCGCGCTGGCGGCCGAAGAGGTTGCTTATGCCGCCTCACAATTCGGCTCCTCTCTCTTTGGCATCGAGATCGGCAACGAGCCTGATCTTTATGGAAGTTCCTACTTCGACGGGACCACATGGACGGTCTCGACCTTGGAAACCCTCTGGCAGCAGTTCCGGGCAGCAATCGTGGCGCAGACCCAGGGAGTGAATATTACGGGTCCAGCCGATGCCAGCAATGAATCCGGCTGGACTGTTCCCTTTGGCGAGTGGGCGACGAAGAGCAACATCTCTCTCCTCACGCAGCACTACTACCGTGGTAACGGGCAATCCGCCTCTTCGACCGCCTCCAACCTCATCACGCCCGATACCACTCTCGTGAACGATCTCGCAATCCTTCAATCCGGAGCGCAAGCTATTGGCGTACCTTTCCGCATCTCCGAATGCAATTCCTATTACAACGGCGGCGCAGATGGGGTCAGCGATTCGTATGCCTCTTCGCTCTGGGTGATCGATTACCTGTTCAACTGCGCCCAGGGCGGCGCAGCCGGCGCCAACTTCCATGGCGGCGGCGATGGCACCGGCTACACGCCTATCGCCGACTCGAACGGGACTGTCGTTGAAGCGCGGCCTGAATACTATGGCATTCTCTTTTTCACCCTCGCCGGGCAGGGCACTTTACTCTCGACACAGCTCAACGCTGGCAGCCTCAATGTCACCGCCTATGCCATCAAGAGCTCTTCGGGCAATCTCAATCTGATCGTCAACAACAAGGATTTGACCAATAATCTCAATCTCAGCATTCAGTTGCCTCAGTCCGCAAGCTCTGCCACTCTTCTGACCATGACGCAGCTCTCTTCCGGAGCCAGCGCACCTGATCTCACAGCAACCTCGGGCGTAACCATCCAAGGCGCGAGCGTCGGCGTCGATGGTTCGTTCTCGCCCGCTGCAGCCTATACCCTCACGCCGAAGAACGCCCAGCTCACGTGCTATGTGCCTGCGCTCAGCGCAGTCCTGATTCAGATCCCGTAATTTTCTATCGGGTACGGGCACCCAATGCGATGATCCTTTGCTCGGATCCCGGAAGACGCAATGGATCGCGCCAAGCGAAATCCGCGCCCGCGGCGGCCTTCAGGTCCGCCATATCTCCTTCCGTTGTCATCAGCGCAAGCCACCCTTCCAGCACAACCAGACGAGCCGCTGTTTTTACCGCTGCCGCCATTCGATCTACTGCCCGCATCGCCACACAATCGAATACGGTGGTCAGCGTTTCGGCCCTCCCGGCATGAACCAGTGCCGAAAGCCCCAGCGCCCGGACAGCCTCTTGCAGAAATGCCGCCTTCTTACTCTGGGATTCCGCCAGGGTCACTGTGATCTCCGGCCGGCAGAGCGCGATGGGAATTCCTGGAAATCCTGCGCCCGATCCGAAATCCAGCAGCGCAGCGTTTCCAATGGGTAAATTTCTTGCAAGTATAATAGATTCAATAATATGCCGCGATAAAACGCCTTCTGCGTCGCGAATTGCGGTTAGATTCATCCGCATATTCCAGCGAAGAAGAAGCGAAACATACTCTTCGAATCGCGCCGCCGTGTTGTCGTCGAGCGGTTCGAGTTTGGCCGCAAGCAAAAGCGCGTTCAGCCGCTGCGCTATACCCGGCTTGCCGTTCATGCTCCGCTGGCCGCACCGCTCACAGATTCTGTAATGCTGGGCGGCTCCCAGGCCGCCGCCGACTCCACGAACGAGGTGAAGATCGAACGTGAGAGAACGCTCTGTGTATAGGTTCGTTCCGGATGCCATTGCACGGCCAGAACGAAGTGTTCAGGCGCATCGAGTTCCACAGCCTCGATCACACCATCCTCCGGGGAAACGGCGCTCACCAGCAGCTTATCTCCGGGCACGCGAATGGCCTGGTGATGGCTCGAATTGACCGGCAACTGCGTATGATCTTCAGAACCCGGCAAGAGCGCCGCCAGCCGTGACCCCTTTGCAATCCGCACCGGATGCGCCTCGATCACATCGCGTCCAGGCCGATGGTTTACCTGAGTTTTCAGATCCTGAATCAGCGAGCCGTTCCGCCACACATTGAGCGTCTGCGTCCCGTGGCAGATGGCCAGAATCGGTTTCTTCAAACTGAACGCGTCCTGCAGCAATAGTTCATCGACGGCTGTACGCGCCGGGTCGGCCTCGCCGCACTCGGGGATCGGCCTCTCGCCGTAGCGCTGCGGATCCACATCGTACCGGCTTCCGGGAAGCAGAATTCCCTGCACGTCCGCAAGCAACTTCGCCACGCGGTCCTGTGGCTCATGAAGCGGAACCACCAAAACCTCTGCTCCGGCAGATTCCAGCGCTTGCAAATACGGCGGCAGCGAACGGCCGTTGTACTCCGCGTCGCTGCTGGTCGGTTCGGGAATGGCGATAAGGACAGGCATCCATGCTCATTTTACGGCAGAGCAGAAAGAGCAGCCGGGTCCGGGGCTGCTTTACGCGAGCCTTATGCTTTCGCCGGCAGGAGCGGATTGTAAGCGCAGCAGCAGATCGCGCACTTCGCGCGGCTTCCGCAAGACAATGAGCTCGCCTCGAAAGCTTTCCAGCTTTTTCATCACGTGTGGAAGCCTTTGCTTGCGAAAACTCCAGACGAACCTCATGAACTCCCAATCAAACCGTTCCGGACATCCATTTGCCATGTCGGGCCGGGTTTTACCCAGGCTTCTCAGCACCCTGGTCAGCACGCGGCGAATACAGATCGTGGTGGGAAAGTCGAAGAGGATCACCGTATCCGCAGCTTCCAGGCGCATCGAGATGGACGAACCAAAGTGGCCGTCCATGATCCAGGCATCGCATTGCAGCGCGCGTGCGAGAGAACTGAGCCATTGCTCCCGCTCAGGCTCAACCCAGCCGGGCCGCCAGTAGAGCTGATCGAGATGAACGACAGGCAGGCCAGTCATCTCGCCAAGCCGGCGTGCCAAGGTCGATTTCCCCGCACCCGAGCAGCCAAGAATCAAAACGCGCCGCATACGATGAGATTCTTGCACTCTTTGGCGAGTAGAAAATCACGAGCGGGTGAAAAACCGGGTGCAACTTAATTGTTCCGCACAGCGCTTTCGCGTTCTTGAACCTCTGCCGGCATCGCGCCCTCAGCCGCGGCAATCAATCTCTCAATTGCCGCGCGCAGTTGAGCGGTCAAATCCTCGGCCTGGCGCACCGTCATGCCCTTGGTTTCGATCGGCTCGCCCACACGCAGCGTCAGCTCGCCGGGATAGAAGTGGTGCGTATGGATCGGCAGCAGATCGTAAACGCCCTCGAGCGCGATCGGCACCAGCGGCACCTGTGCGCGGATGGCGAGGTACGCCGCGCCCGATAGAAATGGTTGCAGCGCGCCATCCAGCGTGCGGCCGCCCTCGGGAAAGACAAAGAGCGGCATGCCTGCGCGCAGCGCCCTCACTCCCACGTTCAGGCTCGAGAGCGTCGCGCGGGGATTCTCCACGTCGATGGGAATCTGTCCTGAGCGGTTGAGATACCATCCGATAAACGCGATGGGCCACAGTTCCTTTTTCGCTAGAATGCGAAACTGAAAGGGCAGCGACGCAAAGATCACCGGCGTGTCCATGTAGGACGTATGATTTGCCGCGTAGACGGCCACCGGGTGTTTGCCAAGATGCTCCGCGCCGCGCACCGTGACATACGAGCCGGAGATCCATACGCAAAGCCGCGCCCACACTTGCGCAATGCGATGCTGCACGCGGCCGCTTTTGTCTACGAGAGAAACCAGCAGCGCCATCGAACCGCAAATGCCGGTTGCGATGCTCAATGCGGGCGTCTGGATCAGGTTGGTGCGCCAGCGGTAGAACCGCGGCATGGGATGGGGCCGGCGTCTCATCTCAGTTCGGTCTTTGCCGGTTCGGTCTTGTCCGGTTCGATCTTAGCGCCCGTCAGCAGCGCGCGCGCCTCGCCCACAAGATAAACCGATCCCGAGATGACCACCGTCTTACCCGCTGCGCGTTCAGTGGCGAGGCGAAGGGCCTCGGATACACTTGCAGCCGCAACCGCAGGCGTTCCAGTGCGCCGCGCAGCCGCCAGCAAATCGTCCATTGCCGCAGCGCGCGCCGATTGGATGGGCGCTAGGATCACCTGGTCGAAGAATGGAAACAGGATCTGCGCCATCTCGCCGACAGGCTTATCGCGCAGGCATCCAAAAATGAGCGCCGGCGCTTTTGCCTCGCCTAACCAGCCGTGCAGACCTGCACGCAATGCCCACACGCCTGCAGGATTATGCGCGACATCCAGAATCCACTCCACGCCGTTGCGTGCAATGCGCTCCAGCCTTCCTGGCCAGCATGTCTCTTTAATTCCCATGACGACGGCTTCGGGGGTAATCGGGAATCCGTGTCTCTCCTTAAGCTCGACTGCCGCGGCAATCGCCAGCGCCAGGTTACGGTGCTGGTGCGCGCCTTTGAGCGGCGAGTCCACTTCGATCTGTGCCCCAAGCGCGTCCACCCTATACGAACCTGTTGGCTCGCCTAGCGGCGGCATGTAAGGCACGGCACTTATGCCGCATACGTCGAGCTCCGTTGCTACCTCGCCCAGCATCTCGTTGGCTTCCGGGTGCTGCGGCAGCGTGATCATCGTTCCACCTCGCCGCAGAATGCCGGCCTTCTCGCGGGCGATCGCTCCGATGGTCGAGCCCAGCCACTCCGTGTGATCGAGTGAGATGTCGGTGATGATCGACAGCAGCGGATCGACAATGTTGGTTGCGTCCAGCCGTCCGCCCATGCCCACTTCGAGCACGGCGATCTGTACGCCGGCTTCGGCGAAGTACAGGAAAGCTTGCGCGGTCAGGAGCTCGAAATAGCTTGGCAACTGCGGTAATTTTTCAGCCAGCACGAGCGCCTGCGCCGCATCATGGACACGGAAAAAGATCCGAGCGAAATCGTTGTCGGAGATTTCTGCGCGGTTGATGCGCATACGCTCATTCACGCGTTCCAGATGCGGCGAGGTATAGAGGCCCGTGCGCAGGCCAGCGGCGGTCAGAATCGAAGCCAACGTCGAAGCAGTCGAACCTTTGCCGTTGGTCCCAGCGATGAGCACGGAGGGGAAGCGCTTCTGCGGGTCACCCAATTCCGCGAGCAAAATCCGAATTTCATCGAGCGAAAATTTGCGCCGCGGCTGCCCGGCGCGCGCATAGAGCTCCGGGACCATGGCGTTCAGTTGTTCGAGGGCGGCCGCGTAGGACATGGAAGTTTCAGTATAAAAGCCGTATGCGGCCGGACGCTCGGTTTGCCAAAAGCCGCTTGGCTTTGACGACCAACAGTGCCTCGACGGGGCGTCGGTGTCAGCGTGATTGTGCCGCAGTCATGAACAGCGGACCCCACCAGTGCTCCGCAATCGAGCTCAGACAAATCCATTTCTGATATACGATGACTGAAGCAATATACGCACCAATTCCATCTACTACCGCCATCCCCCGAAGTATCCATCTAAGCCAGTAAGTAATCGCACTCCGACGATGCGGCCGAGCTACCCATGCATCAGGATCGCTCAATATTTTCATCCGTTCGCTTTGACCTCTAGTTGTACCAATAGCCAGGCTAACCGGTTGATGCATGTCGTGCAGGGTGCTGTTCAGGCCAAGACACTCTTCGATTATCGTCTTCTTAACTATGGTTCTCCGATAGTACTCATGAGCCATTGTGATAGACCGCGATCCAATAAGCGATGTCGCTAGACCGAACGTAAAAAGAAGTGCAATAAATAGATAAACGACGAGTGGGCCGTCCAATTTCAGCAGCCCAGTCGCCACGCTGAGGATCGCGCTATTTAGAACTAGAAAATAGGTAGTCCGGTCCCATCCCAGGCGGACTTCAAACCGGTATTCCTCAATAGCTATCTTATAAAGGTCGAGTAGTTTTTCTGGTGACAACGACTCGGCCATGTAAATCCTTCACCAATTATCTCGACAGGTAAAAACGAAAAACATGAAGATATGTAGGCGTGAACTGTCGCATTTTACCATCAATCAACTGTTCGATGACTTGAGGATATACAAATTCGACTTCTTCGATTTGAGATTGATCCACGGTGAACGGTCCGTCATGCTTCATAGTGAAGACGCTGATGAATTTCAAGCATCCATCGTCCATCATCTCGGTCTTGCCCAAGAAAGTAAGCGTGGGCGCCTCAACTCCGAGTTCTTCTTTAACCCGTCTCCTTGCGGCCGCTTGGTAAGTTTCTGAGGCAAAGAGATACGACGCGACTGAGGATCCCCATGCACCTGGATTCCGCTTCCGGCTAAGTGCGAGGCGCTGAAGGAGTAGCTGTCCCCCTGAATTGAAGATCAGCACGTGAGCCACGCGAAAACCTGCGTGTTTGGCAAAAACATCCTCACGTCTAATATGCCCGATGGGAATGTCAGCTTGGTTCACTAAATCCAGGATCATGTCCTCGCTGACGACGGGCATCATTATCCTTCCCATCTTCCAAAGCATCTTTAGCCTCGGAGGATGTAAAGTGAACTAGACGATAAGTCTAGTTGACATTCCAAATAACGTCAAGTAATGTTGACGACCATGCCCGCTACACGACCAGCCGGAGAACTCCGTAAAAGAGCTGCAGAAGTGATTTTGCAGAGGCTAAAGGAGCTAACCGTTACTAAGGCGGCTCATGACCTCGGGGTTAGTCGTCAGGCAATATACGGTTTCAAAAGCGGGGGGTATTGCCCCTCACTCGCTGTCATTCAAAGGGCTTGCAGCGTTTGGGGGCTAGAATTCAATATCCAAGGAATGACAATTAACGAACAGGCCTTCCCTCAACGCTCCAGCACATCTAAGAAAAAATCTGATCAGCAAATTACGATGTTCGATCTCTGGGAGCAACTTGAGCATCATCGAATGACAGTCGTTCGCGCTGAAAAGGTGGATGGGGCCGTCGAAATGACTTTGCGGATATCAATTCCAGCTTAATTTTTTGTTAGTCAGTTGGACGAGGGTTGCTCGGCCTTGTCCACGACCAGCGCTTCGACCGGTCCGCGGGTTGCTTCGAGCCGCAGCCCAAGCTGCTGCTGGATGGCGGTGAAGAAAGGCGCGGCCTGTGTGTCAGGGGGTGCTACGGGGACTTCGCCGCCGAATTGTGTTTCGTCCGGCGCCCATGTGAGATCGAAATCGAATCGGCCGGTCAGGCCCGTCTTGTCAACCACGGGCCGGTCGAGCACGGCGCGCTGCAGCAACTCGGCGAACTCACCCATCGTTGCGTTCCGCGCCGGCAACTGCATATGGTCGGGATAGACGGTGCTGATAAGCGCTGGCGGATCCGTGGGGGCGGCTGTGCTTTGCTTCAGGCCTGGCGCGCTCGCGGAGCCATATTTCGGGCCGTCTTTCGCCAGTTCCAGCGTATAGATTGAAAACTCCTTTGACTCGCGATGAAAGTTTAGCGCGAACCGGTCGGTGAGCAGATTCCTGAGCATGGCCATCTGCTCCTCGCGGCTGGGCCTGGTTTCGCCGGGAGTGAGCGCGACGATGTCGTAGTGCTCGGAGTCGATCCACGCCGGACCGCCGGAGATGACCTTGGGGCTGAGATTGTAAGCCGCAGCGATGAGCAGTTTGAGCGTGTAATATTTCCCCACGAACCGGTTCGTCCCCTGCATGATCAGGTAGCGGCCTTTTGCGGCGCCAAGCTCAACCGGCTTGATCGTGGCCACTTCGAATGCCGGTCCCGCTGTTGCGGATTGGGGCGCGGCAGGCTTCGCGGCCTGGGCCAAGAGCGATGTTGCCGACAGAATCAACGCCACAATCGCGATGCACATGATCTTAAGTTGAGCCATACGCTGCGCCATCCCGTGCGCGGATGTATGGCCATCTTCTCACACCTTCGCTTCACTCGCGCAGCAGCAATTCCAAGGCCCGGCGAGCATTCTGCAGGCAATCCCTTGCCTCGTCTTCAGAAAGCAGACCGTGGTGCACGGCTTTTCTGCCCACATCGTTTACCTTGTTGGCCACGTGCGGAAAATCCGCGTCGATGCCGGTCAATTTGAGGTTGTTGTTTACCTCGTGCAGCAGATTTCCCAGGGTCGCCGCGTTCCGGTAGCGCGTCCGCACCAGCCGTGCCAGGCTCTCCGGTAATCTTTGCTTCACCGCCTCTTCCAGCACCGACCGGCACATCACGGCACACGCCGTAAACAGTCCCAGGAAATAGCAGCGGGTCGCTTCGTCGAGATAGCGGTCCGCTTCCTCGGAACATGGGGCAGCCACCACACATTCGCGCAGGTGCGTCGCGCGCAGCACGGCCGGCTCGATCAGCTCCAGTTGTTCGATAGCGAAGGCTGCCCGCAGCAGGTCGTTCTG
>JASHQE010000025.1 GCA_030037705.1 Acidobacteriaceae bacterium
CCTGCGTGGTTGCATATTGAATGGCCAGTTTCGCGGGGGAGATCCCCTGAGAACGAACAAAGCGCACTGCCTCACCGCAAGCCCTTCTGACTTCTTCCGGAGCGGGATGCCACGATGGCAATCTGTCGCTAACCAGCAGGCCCTGCGAGAATGCACCGGCACTGATGACGCCAATCTTTTTTTGCGCCCACGCCGGCAAGAAGTCCAGGAGGGTCGCGTCGTTCAAAGCACAATGGTTATAGGTCAGAACGCATTCCAATTCGGCGTTTTCGACGAGTGTGTTCAGGGCCGCGAGCGGATAGCCCGTAACTCCGATATGGCGGGCCTTACCTTTTTCAACGCTCCGATAAAGGGCCGGGATGGTCTCCTCAGCAATGGCTTTCAATTCGCCGTATTCCACGTCGTGCGCGTAGAGTATGTCCACAAAGTCCGTGCCCAGGCGCTGCAGGCTTTCGTCGACACTGCGGACAACTCGTCCTGCGCTGAAATCAAATTCATTGTCACCATATCGTCCTACCTTGGTAGATAGAATGAATCGGTCACGTGGGATGTTTTTCAACGCCTTTCCCAATACAGATTCAGCTCGGGTATTGCCATAAAAAGGTGAAACATCAATCAGAGTTACGCCACAGGCTATAGCTGCGTGGACTGTTCTGATTGCAACAGCTTCCTCGACGTTCCCAAATACACCGCCACCGAGCGATGAAGCCCCAAGGCCAATTGCCGATACAGGAAGTCCTGCTTTACCGAGAATATTGTGTTTCATTACGCCTCTATCGAAACAACACATACAACGTAGTGAGAACCACGAGAAGCACGCCTGCCATGACTCGCGGGTCGTCCATCCTGCGGACGGGCTCGCGCGCTAGAACGGCTATGGGATTTTGCCAGATCAGACCTTCAATCTCCTTGGGTTGAGGAGCCGGGGTCATGAGGCTCACGATCACAAATATGCCGCTACAGATGCAGAACATCCACCACGCCTGCATGAGAAAGCCGATTCCCAACCGATCGCTCAACAGGCGGGTTTTCCCGATCACTGGCAAATCAAACAGGAAAGCCGCTATCCCCATAGCAAGCCCGCCAAGCAGTGTGGCGGTCGAAGCCTGTTTTGTGCCGCGCTTCCAAAAGACGCCAAACAAAAACACGGTGGTGATCGGCGGAGCCAGATCCGAGGCAATGATGTTGATCGCCGCGAAGATACTGGAGAACCGCGCACCCTGGGTCGACCAGAGAATCGCTAAAACCATGACCAGGGCCGAGCTTACCCTTCCCACCGTTACTACCTGTTGATCTGACAAAGCTGGACGCAGCCGCTTTATAAGATCGACAGCAAGCAAGGTTCCCGAACTGTTCAGCGCCGCCGAAACCGCACTCATCAGAGCCGCCAATACCGCTGCACTGATGACGCCACGTAGTCCCGAGGGAATCAGCATTTCAATCAGGACAGGCAGAGTAGCGTTACTGTCTGAGCCAATCTGGTGTCGGAAGAGGACATATGCAAAGACGCCGGGAAGAACTAAAAAGAACATCGGCAGGAATTTCAGGTAGCCGGCGAAGATAGGCCCCAACTGGGCGTCGCGTCTTGACCGTGCGCCCAGAACCCTCTGTACGATTGTTTGATCCGTACACCAATACCAGATGCCCAGCACCGGATATCCCAGAAAGACCGCATACCAGTTCAAACCCATTGGATTGTGTGTTTGAATCACGTGTAACTGCTCCGGTTTCGTAGCAGCGCGAAATTCCGCCAGGCTGTGAATGCCATGGGCTGGCAGCGCACGGATCGCAAAGACCGTAATGAGGCAAATGCCAAATAAAAGTACGAAGGTGTTTACCGTCTCTGTGATTACGACCGCCTTCAAGCCGCCGACGATGGTATAGATCGAAATCACAACGGCGATGATCAGCACAGAGAGCTGAACCGGAAGATTGAAGAACTGATGAAACACAACGGCACCTGCATACAGGCTCATCCCGATGTGAATAAAGAGCGCTGCCATGATCGCCATAAACGCAAGAATGGACCGTGAAACCGGTGAGTATCTTCGCTCAAGGAATTCGGGCAATGTGGCAATGTGGCTCTGAAAATAAAACGGCGCAAAAATCAGCGACAGCAGCACCAGAGTGAAAGCAGCCATCCACTCGAAGTTCCCCCACACCAATCCGTCACTATACCCAGACGCCGTGAGACCAACGAGATGGATGGTGGAAATATTCGAGGCAAAGAGCGCCGCTCCTATGATTTCCCATGAGAGGCTTCGCCCAGCCAGAAAGAAGACTTGCCCTGTCACTTTGGAGCGTCGGGCTGACAGCAGCCCGATAACCAGAATTACCGTGATATAACTCACGATAACCAACAGGTCGGGGAGAGATATCGCGGCTGCTGGTGGCCTGTTCATGCGGTTCCTTTGGAGGATTGTCCGTCCATGCCCACGACCGCTTTAATCAGATGGGGGCGTTTCGGCAAACCGGCAAATTGTGTGGACAAATCGGAGAGAGCGAGCCGGTCAGAGATCCAGCCTTTTATATCGATCTCTCCGGTCTCAAGCATCTGGATAATGCGCGGGAATTGATGCGCACTGTTGCGACTGGCAAGCAAGGTCATTTCCCGCTTGTGGAAAAGGCTGTCATCTAACGAGACCGGATCGCTCGTTAGCCCTACGAAGATCAGTTTTCCTCCAGGTGCGACCGAATGGAGACTCTCAGCCATAACTTTGGGATTGCCGGTAGCATCGAAGACGAGATCAGCCAAAGATCCCGCCGCTTTCGGCACAACCTTCCAGCCATATTGCGCGGCAAAGAACCGCCGGCTCTCATTTTGTTCAGCAACTATCACGGAACAGCCCGCAGCACGTGCGAACAGTGCTGTTCCCAATCCGATCGGTCCCGCACCGACGATCAGGGCCCGGTCACCCGGTTTCGCCTGGCTGCGCTCTACAGCGTGAGCCCCTATTCCCAGTGTCTCCACCAGCGCTAATTCATCGAGCGACAGGCTTTTGGAGCTGTGAAGCAATCGAAATGGGACGGGTAGCAGCTCTTGCATGCCACCATCGCGATGGACACCAATGACTTCAAGGCGGTCGCAGCAGTTTGTCCGGCCCGCGAGGCACATGCCACACATCCCACAATTCAGGTACGGGTCGACCGCACACTTGTCTCCCTCTTTGATTCCAAAAGAGTTAGTGGAAGCCTTTATAACGATTCCCGACAACTCGTGGCCAAGCACTCGCGGGTAAATATACGCAGGATGATGTCCGGCAAACGCGTGGAAATCCGACCCACATACGCCTACTCTGGCAATCCGCACAAGCGCCTCGTCAGTTGTATTGGAGGGAGGCTCTACATCGCGCTCAACAAAATGTCCGGGAGACGCAAGTACAAGCTGTTGCATGTTTGAACTCCTAATGGTTCAGCCTTTGATGACGAATGGGATTATGTCATCGGTTCTCAAACCGCGTCAATCTTCCCATTAATAATACGGGTAAATGCATTAAAATAATGGTTGCCCTATGTACGGGATACCTGTTCTCAAATCTTTGAAGAAGTGCAATAATTGACTGATAATGACGACGTTACGGACCAATCGCAGCGAACGGCCTCAGAGTCGCGTAACGGCAACACTGATTGCCGAAATAAAAGGCATGATTGCCAGTGGAGTTTTGGCCCCAGGAGCGCGATTGCCGGCCGAACGCGACCTTGCAAAACAGTTTCAGGTCAATCGTGCGTCAGTGCGGCAGGTTCTCAAAGTGCTTGAGATCATGGGAATCCTCTCGCAAAGAGTGGGCGATGGAACTTATCTGAGCACGAGTGCGGAAACAATTCTGAATGAACCGCTTGATTTCTTAGTGCTGCTGGACGACCTCTCTCACCATGAGTTGTTCGAGACTCGCTTGATCGTGGAGCCGGAGCTGGCCGCCCGGGCAGCCGAGCGCGCGACCACCGAAGATCTCCATGCCCTGCGTGCAGCCGTAACTGCAATGCAGGAATCGTCTGGAACGGATGATCGGCTGGCTGCCGATATGGCTTTTCACGACGCCGTCTTTCGTGCAAGCGGGAATCGCATTTGTCAGCTGTTATTCAAACGAATTCACCGCACCGTATTGACAAGCATGAGCCATCTTTCAAACCGGGTCGAGCTGCAGCAGCCCCTGAACTATCACAGGCGCATTTACGTGGCGATTCGCGCCCATGACGCCGAAGCCGCGCGGCAACTGATGCGGGAACATATACTCGATGCTCGCTCGCTCCTGTCGCTGAAAAAGACTAGGGCGAAAGCGGTCGAGTAGCT
>JASHQE010000207.1 GCA_030037705.1 Acidobacteriaceae bacterium
AACGGCTCGATCAAAGCGCTCAGCTCGGCCCACGGCACCACCTGCTCCATCGCCGAAAGAAACTCCGCTCGACGCGTTGGCTTGCTATAACGCTCGAATCCCTTCGCTAAGGCCAAACTCCACTGATGCATCCATGCACCCCTGATCTCAATCTAACTACACTCCACACCACCAGAAAGAACTTAATCAGAGGCTCCTTAGGCCGTATCGACATATAGACCAACTCTAAGTTGCCGGGTGCCCCACCAGGTCCTATCGCCGCTGACTGAGCACGACAAGGGGTGCCCCAGGTCTGTCCGCCGTGGCGGACAGACCTGGGAAAGCACAAATCCCAACTCAAGCGGGTGCCCCATCCTCGCCGCGGCGAGAGTGGGAGAGCACGATGTTCATCGGCGCTGCCGCTGTCGTATCGATCCCCGGCTGGGTTGAGTTTTTGCTTTCCCAGGTCTCTAGGGAGACCTGGGGCACCCATTTTCGTGCTGGATTTAATTCCCTGAGACCTGGGGCACCCGGCATTTGCGGCACGCGCTATCCTGCTCATCCGTCGCCGTCCCCCGGGGTGCTGACGCGAACGATTCCATAGTTCCGGATTATCTCCACATCGCCGTGCCGCAATTCTGTGTAGTTGGCGTGCACGTGCACACGCGGCCTCAGGTCAAACGTGAAGACCGTGCCGTCAGTAAAGCACACCTCCAGCCACTGCCACTCCGGCGTATCCTTAGCGTAGTAGATAAGGGCTACGGTCTTGCCTATAGCTTCAGTAAAGTTGACGCTGGAGCTCGGTAGATGATAAGCAGGCAGGTCCGGCATATCCGGTTCTATATCCGGTTGGGAGTGGGTTTTCTTGGGAGGGTTTGCGCGGGGAGTGGGTGGGTGGGTATTTTTAGAAACAGCCATGGCATTGCCTTTCTGTTCAAAAGGTGATGGTGGTCAGGGATACGTCGGTGTTGTTGCACTGGCGTGTCCCGCTGCGGGTTGTCCGGAACCGGTAGAAACAAATACCAGATTCCGATGATGGAGACTGTAACAAAAAAATCCGCCCAGCGCCAAGAAAAATCACGAAGAAATTGAGAATATATTTTTCAGGCTGAAACGATACACAGGTGCCCCACCCCAGCACTGTCATCCTGAGCGAGTCGCCCGCGGCGACGAGTCGAAGGATCTGCGGTTGCTCTTGGCGAGGCTCAAGGCTGGAAACGACGCTGCTTTGACGTCTTTGATGTGTGTATCGTGCGTGGAACTGCGAGACGAACCGCAGATGTTTCGACTTCGTCCGCCACGGCGGACTCCGCTCAACATGACAGTGCTTGAATGGTCGGTCTGCAAATGAAAGTTGATCGATGGGTCGATAGCCTAACTCCGCAGCCAAGTGCCCCAGAGCTTGCCCTGAGCTTGTCGAAGGGTCTTCCGCGGCGGGAGACCCGGAAAGTACAAATCCCCACCCAAGCACTGTCATCCTGAGCGACGCGGGTGGGAGAGCACGAATGGTATTGGATGGTTCACCACGGTCTTGCGGGACTCAGATGCAAATCATCGTCACAATTTCCCATGCTGAAGCAAGGGGCTGATAACGTCGCTGCGGCGACCGCCTTCGGCGCTGTCTCCGCGAATCTGGCACCTGCTAACTTGCCGTATTCGTCAGATATCCCATTCCGCGCAGCACTCCGCGCATGAAGGCGAAGCTCTCGATGACGCCGGGCATGGGATCGTCGCCGTGAATCTCGTACTCCAGGTCGACGAAGCCCGGATAGTTGATCGCGATCAGCGACTCGAAGATGGCGCGGAAGGGGATGATGCCCTCACCCACAGCCACCTGGCTCTCTTTCTTCGTGAAGTCCGTCAGGTCTTTGGCGTGCAGGTTGTAGAGGCGCGGGCCAACATCGCGGATGGCCTGCGGCACATCCGCCCCGGCACGGCAGGCGTGGCCAATATCGATGCAGCAGCCGATCCGCTCGTCCATCTTGCCGACAACCTTGAGCACGTCGTAGGGCGAGTGCCAGATCTTGTCTTCAGGCCCATGGTTGTGAATCGCCAGCCGGATATCGTACTCCTTCACAAACTTCTCGATGCGCGGCAGAGTCTCCACAGTCGGGTCGCCGGCCACGATCACCTTCACGCCTGCGCGCTTGGCGTACTCGAACTTGGCGCGGATGTCACCGTCCTCATCCTTCGGGAAATACACTGTGCCCACGGCGTGCACCTTGATGCCGTTGGCCGCGTAATCGGCCAGCGCCGCATCCTCGCCCGCCGGATCCATCGGCAGATGATCTTTCGCGTCCTTGCAGTTCAGGTCCGTCAGGTTGAGCTGCTTCATGTACGCGATCATCTGTGCCCGCGTGAAGTTGCGAAAGGTGTAGCTAGCCAGGCCTAGTTTGATGGGGGAGGGCTTTCCGGTCTCGGCAACAGCTTCGGCCAGCGCAGGCGCCGCGCCCGCAACCGCACACGCTGCCGTTGCCAGCGCGCCCGACTGAAGAAAACGGCGGCGTGAAAGAGAATTTTTCATGATGACAACACCCCACGATTCGATCTCCGGCTGGCTGACCTTGGGCCGGACAGTTTAATCCAGACTTCAAACTATCAAGTTGTATCACCCTGCGGCCCGCATCGTCACTCGAAAAAATTTGCGGGTAGTGGGTCAGTTTGAAAGGGCACAGCTTTAGCCGTGCCGTAAAGGCCACGTAAAATATGAGGCTTTTAGCCCCTGAGGGACGGTTTTACGCAAACTGACCGACTACCGATCTGCGAAATTCTGAGCCGGTAATCTCAGTGTTTGGCGAAAGGACAATGTGCGCGGATTTTCAGCTTGATGTTCTGGAACTTGATGCTCTGGAATAGAGCGGCAAGCGGCGAGCCGACGATCATGGCCAGCGCCAGATGCTTAAGAACGATAAGAGCGACGATCAGAGCGGCTGCGGTTCCGGCCGCAATCGGGATTGAGCGGAACAACGAAAGCGTGACGAGGCCGGCGGAGGTCCCTATCGCCGCCAGGACTACCCATTTCCGCCGTCTGCGATCCATCGTCTATTGCTCCATTCGCTCCCGATAAGCCGCGCCTTTGCGCCTCCCGGCGCAAATTTACTGCCTGCCGAAACGGTAAACCAGGCCGCCGGTGAATCCGAAACTGTTCTGCACAGTCGAACCGAAGCCGGTCACAACGTCCTCGCCGGTGAGCCGGAAGCTCATGCCGGGGGTCAGGTTGTACTGGCCCACAAGGCTGCCGGCGGCGGCAAAAGTGGTGGCGTCCGGCCAGATGCCGAAGGTTGTGGAACCTTCCCCGTTTGTGTCGCCCGAAAAATCGCTCAGCGCCATGCCGCCCAGCACCCGGCCGGAGATCGAATACTTGGGCTGGATATAAAAGCGATAGGTTGGCCCGAACATCAGGTTATACATGCTGATCTTGGGACGCGTATTGTCGCCGTTGGTCACGCCCTGAAGCAGGCCCGTGTAGGCAATGCCGTAATACCCCCGCGCATCGAACGTCCAGCCCAGGCGTTCGCCGTAGTAGCGGGTCAGCCCGGTATTCCATCCGTAGAACGTGGTGCGTTGCAAGGACGCTCCAGGCGAGAACCGCAGATAACCCATTCCGGCATACGACTCGAAGAGATGGTCGTAGGTGTCGTGGATTGCCGTGGCGCGGCGCTGCTGGCGGCGCAGGCGGATGCGGGTCTGCACGCTCATCTGCTGCGGCGTCTCCTGGTCAGGCTGTCCTGCCTGGTTCTGTGCCGCTTGATCCTGTTTTGACGGGTCCTGGGTTGCTGTGGGTGCTGGTGAATTGCTGCTCGAACTCTGGGCCAGGACAGCGGGCGCAGTCACAAGCGCCAGCGCCAGGAAACAACGGCGAAAAGAAACCATCGGTATCGGGATTCCTCCACGGGAATAACCGGTCCTCATAAAATCCAGCAACTTCACGCCTTGCTTCCTGTGAACCCCGTCAGAAGAGACAAGGCTTGGACGCTCGGCAAGTCGCTGGAGCGGCTTATAAGTCCGGTTCAAATGCCAAAGCACACTACGATTGACAGCGGGGTTTCCCCCCCATTGGTATTAAACCATTTTGGGGCACCCTTTGCGCATGAGTCTGTGCTTTGGACGCACCGCAGAGCGAATCGGTGCCGCGTTTCAGACGATCGCCTTGAGATCGGCCTGCAGTTGCGCCAGGTTAAAGCCGCCCGGCGATCCCTTGGCGGATATCCAGTTGGGACTCAATAACGCATGTGCCTCATCGCAGTACTTGTTCCAGAAGGCGACCGTCATGGTTTTCAGCTGACCCCAGGTGATGCAGGTGAAGGTGTTCTGGTCGTACTTAGGGACAAATACGCAGTGGCCTCCCCAACTGCCTGGTTTGGCGTTCGCGCCGCCTTTGGGCACCACATCCCATAGGTCCTGTGTCTGCGCGGTGAGGGGCAGAGATAGTCCGATGTAGACGCCGCCAAACAAATTGATGGCCTGCCGGATCTCCATCAGGTTCGCCGGTTTGGGATCGGCAAAGGCCATCAGCGGATTGCCGGCGAATCCGTTCTTCTGCCAGTCGTTCAAAACGTCCAGTTCCACGCCGCCATTGTCCGTGTTGGAATTGCCGGGGACATAGCCATCCCACTGCTCGTAGTACTGCTCGACTGTGGAATCGGGAACCGTGACCATGCCGCCGTTGTTCACGGTCCACACCTGGATGGCATGGCCCACGCCGGCAATGGTGCAATCTCCCAGATTGTTGTTGAGCATCACGCCCCACGAGGCCACACCCTTGGTCCAATCGGCCTTGAGCGGTGGAGCAGGCAGGCCGGGCGTCAGGTATTTGCCCAGCGCCAGAGTACGGCTGTCGGTCTTGATAGCCTTGCGGCCCAGTTTCATCCCTGAATGATCTGCCATGGCGGCTTCCTTTCTTAGAGCGTGTTTCATAAATGACCGCTGTGAATCACCCAACTCGCGGAATCCGGCTTGTTGCCGGATTCGATACATGCCAACCTGACATGCCAACCTGGATGAAATCGGTTTATGAAACACGCTGTACGCAAGATCGCCGCGCGTCTCGATCCCCCGATTTGCGCGCGGCTGATAGTTATGTGGAAACTCTGGACAAACCGTTTCAAAATCCTCGAGGGATGTCCAGTAAATTTGTTTGATAGTTTAAGAAAGGCCGTTCCCGGCAGACCCGGTCCGGAACAGTCCCTTCCACCGCATAGGCACTCACGGCGTCGTCGCTGATACGATGAGGGAAACTGTAAAGGTAGGTGGAACGATGGCTCGATTTTTCCTTGGGCTTCTTGCGGGCTTTCTGCTCACACCGGTGGCGATTGTTGCCTGGTTCCATTTCGGTCATCCGCCGGTCGCTGTCGCCGATCCCCGTCTGCCGGAAGAAAATCTGTTCACCAGCATCCCGCTCAAGGCGCGCATAGAGCACGAGATGCCGAATACAGCGCCGATTCCAGACAATGAAGAGAACCTGATTGCCGGCGCCGAAGTCTACCGCGACCAGTGCGCCGTCTGCCACGGTTTTCACGGTAAATCGTCTACCTTCGGCTCCCACATGTTTCCCGCTGCGCCGCCGTTATGGGAGAAGCACCACAACAACGATGTTGTAGGCGTGAGCGACGACCCTCCCGGCGAGACCTACTGGAAGATCGCCAACGGCATCCGGCTCACTGGAATGCCTGCCTATGGCATGGTGCTGACGCCAACCCAGATCTGGCAGGTGGCCCTGCTGCTCTCTGACGCCAACAAGCCGCTGCCGCCAGCGGCGCTGGACTACGTGCGCACGCCGCGGCCGTCCTCCACACCGCCGGTGACTCCAGCGTCGTCGGCAAGCGAACCTTAACGAACCCAAACGAAGTTGACGAGGAAGGCGCAATTCGTAAACGGAGGCAGGGAAGAAGAACATGAGTATCTTCGATTGGCTTCGCAAGGCATTTGGGTACGTGCTGCTGACCATGGGCGTCTCGCGCCCGTCGCCGAAATCCAAGCCCGCCGCGCAGCAGGACGGTTCAACGTCACGGTCATAGCCCCGCAGGAAATTGCGTGTGTCAGGAAGCCGCAGGCGGACTTTTTCAGCGTCGTTTGGGGCACAATCCGGGTTTTTTATTGGATTTCGGGGATTTGCGTGTAGCTGTGCGCGTTTTGATCGTTTTCCGCCTCATCTTTTTTGCACCGCCGGTCACGCCCGCTCCATCTGTATGCCTATAGACCGGCAAGCAGGCGTAAATCCGCCTGAAAACACGCTTCCCCGTACAATATAAAGAGGAAGCCTTATCCCCGACCGATGGCGGACGACGACAAGAACAAGCCGCGCAATTCCGGCCCGCAGGAACCGGCCCGCAAGCCCGACGAGGATCTGGTCGGCAAGGTTTACGACGCCCGGCTGGCGCGCCGGCTCGCGCGGTACGTGCGCCCTTATTGGCTCCAAGCCATAATCTCGGCGGTTTCAGTTACCGTCAAGTCGCTCTGCGATGTGACGGGTCCCTATCTCGTCAAGGTGGGTATAGATCGCTATCTTACCGGCAAGCCGGGGCCTGCCACCAACTGGTTCACGCGCCGCCTGCCTGCCGACGCCTACACCGGCATCACGGAACTCGCAGCCATTTATCTGGTCGCGCTTCTGGCCGGCTATCTGTTCGAGTTTATCCAGACCTATTTAATGCAATGGACCGGCCAGAAGATCATGTTCGATCTGCGCCGCGACATCTTCCGCCATACCCAGCGCCTGCACGTCGCCTTCTTCGACACGCATCCCGTGGGCCGGCTGGTCACGCGGCTCACCTCGGATGTGGACGCGATCAACGACATGTTCACCGATGGCATTCTGGCCATCGTGAATGACTTCTTCACGCTGACGATCATGGCCGGAGTGATGCTCGCCATCAACTGGTGGCTGGCGCTGCTTGCTTTCTCGGTGCTGCCGTTGATCCTTGTCGTGACGCGCATCTTCCGCAATCATGTGCGCGAGAGCTACCGGCGCGTGCGCGCGGCCATTGCCCGTATCAATAGCTTCACACAGGAGCACATCTCCGGAATGAGCGTGGTGCAGCTCTTCAATCGAGAGCAGCGCGCCTACAAGGATTTCGAGACCGTCAACGAGCAGCACATGATCGCGTTCAAGGACACGATCTTCGCCTACGCGCTCTATTACCCTGCCGTAGAGCTGCTCTCGTCCATCGCCATCGCTCTGGTGGTCTGGCGCGGCGGATTCAGCGTGCTGGCGCGCGGTTCCGTGACCATCGGTGTGCTGGCGATGTTTATCCAGTACTCGCAGCGATTCTGGCGGCCGATCCAGGATCTGAGCGACAAATACAATCTCCTGCAAGCCGCGATGGCTGCCTGCGAGCGCATCTTCAAGCTGCTTGATACCGAGCCCGAGATCGTGAGTCCTGCAAAACCGCTCACCGGCGACGGCTCGAACCGGATCGAGTTTCAGCACGTCTGGTTCACGTATCAAAAACTCACGGATGAGCAGAAGGCTGCTGTGCGCGCCGCGCAGGCAACACGAAGTGAAGGAACGAAGGATACTGGCGAGGAAATGAAGGGTGCGGGCTTTAGCCCGTACATCAAGCCAATTCCATCTGACGGGGCTTTAGCCCCTGCGACAATGCCCGCCGCCGCTCTTTCCGTGCTTGACGGCATTGAGTGGATTCTCAAAGATGTTTCGTTCACCATCGAACCAGGCGAGACGATCGCCATCGTGGGCCATACCGGCGCGGGCAAGACGACACTCACGAGCCTGATGATGCGCTTCTATGAAGTGACCGCGGGCCGGATTCTGTTGGATGGGGTCGATCTGCGCGAACACGACCTGAATGCGTTGCGCCGGCACTTTGCGGTCGTCTTGCAGGACCCATTCCTGTTTACGGGCACGATCGGCGAAAATATCCGCCTGGGCAACGAGCGCATCGGCATCGACGAGATGCGCCTTGCGGCGCGGGACGTGAATGTGCTGGATTTCATCGAGAGCCTGCCCAAGCAGTTTGATGAGCCGGTGCGCGAGCGCGGCAATTCGCTCTCGACGGGACAGAAGCAGCTCATCAACTTTGCGCGCGCGCTGGCCTATAATCCGCACATCCTTATTCTCGATGAGGCGACATCGAGTGTGGATACGGATACAGAGCTGCGCATCCGGTCGGCCCTGGAGCGCATGGTGGAAGGCCGCACCAGCGTGCTGATTGCGCACCGGCTCTCAACCGTGCAGCGAGCGGATGCGATTCTCGTGATGCACAAAGGACAGTTGCGCGAGATGGGCTCGCACCAGGAATTGCTCGCCCAGCGCGGCCTCTACTGGAAGCTCTACCAGTTGCAATACAAAGACCAGGAGACGGGCGCTGCACCGGCTCCGCTCGCTGAGCGCTCGGTGGCCCCGGCAGTTTGAGAAAATCGGAATCAGGAAGCACAAGAATTTATGAGCGAAAGCAGAACCAGAAAAGTCGAGTTGCCCAAAGTCGAGTTATTTGACACCAGCCTGCGGGATGGACTGCAACAGCCGAACCTCGAAATCTCCGTGCCCAATGCCGTCATGCTGCTGGAGCGTATGGGAGCCTTCGGCGTGAAGTATGCCGAGATTGGCTTTGCGGGCGCGAACCAGTTTGTAAGCGACCTGACGAGTGCGCTCGCCGATGTGGACACGGGTGCGATGAAGCTGGCGCTTTTTGGCCGCACGCGGGGCCGCGGCACAAAGGTGGAAGATTGGCCCGACGCGCAGTTTATTCTTCGCCACAAAAAGCGCGTGCCGGTGGCCGTCGTAGTGGTCAAGTCGCGGCTGCTCGATGTGCAGAAGTCGCTCGAGACCACGCCGGAAGAAAATCTTCTTATGACGCGGGAGACGATTGATTGTCTTCAGGCGCATGGGCTCGAAGTGATTGTGGATCTTGAGCACGCCATGGACGCAAACTGCGGGCGGCGCGAGAACGGCAACCTCTGCGATCCGGATTTTGCCGAGCGCAGTCTAGCCTATTTCCGTCAGTTGACGGAGCAGTGCGTGCAACAACAGGTGAGCCGCATCATCGTCTGCGATACGAATGGCGGCGCGAGCCCGGAAGAAGTCACCGCAGTGATGACCGGCCTGCAGCGCGATTTTCCCATCGCGCGGTTTGGATTCCATGGCCACACCGATCGCGGTCTCGGCGTCGCCAATACACGGACCGCCATTCTGGCTGGTGCGGTGCAGGTGCAGGGCACGCTGCTGGGAACAGGCGAGCGCTGCGGCAATGTAAACCTGACCACAGTGGTCGGCGCGATGCAGTTGCGCGGCGAGGCGGAGTTTGTTTCTCCCGAATCGCTCGCTGGCCTTACGAGCCTCGCTCATTCGGCTTACGGAGCCTTCGGGCTCGAGCCGCCGCACGGCGCGCCGATCGTAGGGCCAGGGGCCTTCGGCACGTGGGCAGGTATGCACGGTTCGAGTGAGCGCAAGAATCCCGGCGCCTATCTCTGGTGCGATCCGTCGCGGGTGGGCGCGAGCCCGATCATCGGCGTCAATGCGCAATCGGGCCGGGCGAACATCATTCTTCTCTCTGAGACGCTCGGCGTGCCGCTCAACTCCGCGCAGGCGCAGGCGCTGATCGATGCAAACCAGGCCATGATCGAAGGCGGCGGTTTTACGGCGAGTGAAACCTCATTCCGGCTCGCCTGCATGAAGGTGATGAGTACATTGCGCAACTGGTTCAGTGTGAAAAGCTGGCGTGTCTTCGATGAATCCGACGAGATCGGCAGCCGGTTCGTGCAGGCATTTATCACGCTTACCGTGGGCGATGCGACTGTAGCCACCTCGCGTGCGGAAGGCACGGGGCCTGTAGACGCGCTCACCAAAGCCATGCGCAAGGAGCTTGAGAAGTGGTATCCCGCCCTTGCCGAGATGCGGCTGGGCACGTTCACCGTTGCGGCTCTCGATGTCTCTGCGCACGACTCGGCCGCACACGTGCGCGTCACGGTGAGCTTCCATGCCGACGGGCAAGAGCCGTGGATTACGGCTGGCGTGAGCAGTGATCTGAACCAGGCCGCGCTGATGGCTATTGTGGATGGATTTCACTACTGGCTGCTGAAGAAAAGCGAGGAGTCCGCGACGCTCGCCGGCGAGCCGGCGGCGCATCTCTCAGCCGGCGTGGTATGAGATTCGCAACCTCCGGCCTGGCGGCACGCCGGGCGTCTCTGGCATCCTAAGCAGAACGTGCGGCTGCGCCGATTTGTGCGTGCGCCGGTCTCGCCTGCTATGGGTACATCGGATTTCGCAAGCGCTGCGGCTCTTTCCCCGGCTCCCTCCGAAGCGAGCCGGCGGCTGCTGCCCTGGCTGGTTGCAGTTGCGTTCTTCATGGAATCGCTCGACACGACCATCCTAAACACCGCCGTGCCGGCGATTTCCGAAGCACTGCGCGTGGCGCCGCTGAGCATGAAAGCCGTGCTGGCAAGTTACACGCTCAGCCTGGCAGTCTTTATTCCCATCAGTGGCTGGATGGCCGACCGGTTCGGTACGCGGCGGGTCTTTGCGTCGGCCATCGGGCTGTTCACGTTGGGGTCGCTGCTGTGCGGAGTCTCCAGCAACATCCATCTGCTGGTGGCCTGCCGCGTGGTGCAGGGTATGGGCGGCGCGATGATGGTTCCGGTGGGCCGGCTCACGCTGGTGCGCGCTTTTCCAAAATCCGATTTGATCCGCATCATGAGCTTCGTAGCTGTGCCCGCGCTGATTGCGCCCATGCTCGGGCCCATCGCTGGCGGCCTGATTGTGGGTTACTTCCACTGGCGGCTGATTTTCTTCCTCAACATTCCCATCGGCGTCGTAGGCCTGGTGATGGTCTACATCCATCTGCCCGACTACCGTGAAGAAAAGATGCCTGCACTGGATCTGGTGGGGTTGATCCTCTTCGGATCGGGGATCGCGCTGCTTTCGTACGTTCTGGAGGTTTTCGGCGAACATACGCTGAGCGTGCGCGAGATTACCAGCATGTTGGTTATGTCAGGCGCATTGCTATGCGGCTACTGGCTTCATGCGCGGGGGCTCGCATTCCCGTTGCTCGATCTGAAGCTCTTTGGCATTCGCACTTTTCGCGCCGCGGTGAACGGAGGTCTGTTTACGCGCCTGGGTATTGGCGGCGTGCCGTTCCTGTTGCCGTTGCTCTATCAGACCGGGCTGGGCTATACGCCGATTCAATCAGGCCTGCTGATCATGCCGCAGGCAATTTCGGCGATGTGCATGAAAGCGATCATGAAGCGGTTGCTGAGCGCCATCGGCTACCGAGGCGTGCTGGTCTCGAACACACTCATCATCGGAGTGCTGCTGGCGCTGTTTTCAACCATCGGCGCCCACGCGCCGGTGTGGTATATCGTGGTGCTGGCGTTTTTCTACGGCGGATTTACATCACTGCAGTACACGAGCATGAACACGCTCGTCTATGCCGATATCGCCGAGCATGACACATCGGCGGCGAGCACGATTGCCAGCACCATGCAGCAGATGGCCATCAGCTTTGGCGTGGCCGTGGCCGGATTGACGACGGCTTTTTTTCTTCCGAACAGTTCCTATTCCAATCCGGTGGAGATGATCCGCGGAATTCACAAAGCGCTCTGGGTGCTCGCCGGGCTTACCGTCGCATCGACCGTGGTGTTTGCCAGCTTGAAACACGATGATGGCCAGACGGTGAGCCAGCGGAAGATTCTGCACCCGGATGGGTAGAGACAGAGACTAGGGACCAGGGAATCCTGGCCCGAAATCGAGTGATTTAGCTCACAGCACGCGGGGGCATTCGGTCCCAGACTAAGAACACAATTCAGGAGGAATGTGATTCGGCCCGCCTTTGCGGGGTGCGTGAAGCTGCTTTTTCCCGCCTGATCGCAAGAAATCTCCCCAAGGAGGGAAAGCGATGTCCGCTTCCGTTCTTAGTCCCGCCCCCATCGTTCCCGCTTCCGTTTACGTCCGTCTGAAGCACGAGACCAACCTGGCTGCCATGACACAGGAGCTCTGCAGCTTACGGTTCTCCATCGTCCTGTTGGCAAGGTGGGAGGCATCACGGAGCGTGGATGCCGAGAATCTGGTCGAACTGCGCGAAGAGCTTGCCGACCTCCGCATGTACTATTTCGAAAAGATCGATGAGATCGCCATGACCTTCGGCGTGCGGCAGGCGATGGACGCCAAAGAATGCGTCGAACGCACCGTGACGGTGCCGAAGGGTATGATGCCGCCGATGAGAAAGAGAGAACAGGAACAGCTTTATTTCTGAGTTGCTCGTTACAGAGTTTTCGACTCAGCTCTTTACAGAAAGCAGGAAGCTGAGTGGCATTCGCCGCAGGCGAACGCCACCTTGTACGGTGCCAAGATGGCAAGATTTGAATCGAAAACGCTCTAGTGTGGTGAGTCAGAAGTTCATAACATAAGTCGAAGTCCCGAACCGCAGATCCTTCGACTCCGTTTGGCCTAAAAACGGCCAAACTCCGGTCAGGATGACAGCGGCAATTATGTTGCGAATTTAAGACTCAGGACACTAAAGCACCGGCTCCGATCCGTGCAGGCCGACAGCGGCAAGCACCGGTTCGGGATCCTGAAGCGTTCCAGTTATGCGTGTCGGACGCTCGGAGTTGAAGACCAGGAGCACCGGCGTGAGCAGCACGCGCCATTCGAGCGCCTTGCGGTGATTCTCCAGCACATCGATAATTTCCAGATCCACCCGCCCGGCCAGGTAGTTCTCGCAAAAGCGAGCCAGGTTCATGCGCGCCGCCTGCGAGTTTCTTTCTTCGCCCGTAACAAACAGGGCCATGCGTACGCGATCGGTCGTTTCTGGTTCAGAGCCAGCTTTATCTTTTTGAGTGCTGCCAGCCATCTCAAATCCCTCCTTGCGTATCCACCAGAACGAATCCATCGCCACCCCGCATGGCGAATCGCCTGCCTTGGCCCTCGACTGACTTCTGCTGTTCGATCTCGATCTGCGTCAGCTCAATCTCAGCCTGCTCGACGGCCGCCGTCAGGCGCGCCGTTTCGGCCTGCAGCTCGGCCTTGCGGCGGAGAATCTCGCTTCTCTTCGCTTCCATAACAGCCACAGTACGGCGGTATTCAGTGGCATCCTGTGCTTCCTTTTCCTGGCGTGCCGCGCCCGTGAGCACTCCGCCTTCGCCCACATAGATCTTCGCAAGCTCCACGCCTCCATCTGTGATGCGGAACTCACGCAGCTGATTCGAGTGCTTCATGCCCCGCGATTTCACGATGCCGATGAGGCGGTTGGTCTCTCCGCCCACTTCGATGTAGCGCAGGGAAATGATGGTGTCTACCAGCGAAGAAGCTTCTTCGCCGGCAAGCTCTCCCATCTGTTCGTTGCCTTTCGTCTGGTTCGTGAGCAGGAAGGTGATGCCCTTTTCCCGGGACAGGCCGACAAGCCGCACCAGAAAATCAAAAGCGGCGCGGTCCGATCCCATGCGCCGGACGGCGGACATGGCGTCGAGCACCATGTATTGCGGCGCGAACTCATCGACGGCCTTTGCAATGCGGACCAGGTGCTCCTCAATCCCCATCGCTTCCGGCATGGCGGTGAGCGGGAGAAGAGAGCCTTTTTTGATCGCCGGCCGCAGATCGGTTCCGCTGGAAAGCATCGCGCTGGTGAGAGCTTCCGCTGACTCTTCGAAGCCGACAAATAAAACCTTCTCGCCGCGCTCGCAGGCGGCGCGAGTGAAGATGCTGGCCAGAGTCGTCTTGCCGGTGCCCGACGGGCCTGCGATCAGGATGCACGAGTTCTGCGTATAGCCGCCGCCGAGCATCTCGTCGACCTGCACCTGACCGCTCGTGACCGGCTTGCCCAGCGGCTTGTGGCGGAGCTCGGCGCCGGAGATGGGGATAACGGTGATCCCGCCGGGCCCGGTTACGTAGGGATATTCATTGCGGCCGTAGTTCGAGCCGCGATACTTGATCACCCGCAGCCGCCGCGTCGCCACCTGCTGGTTCACGCGCTGGTCGAGGTGAACGACGCAATCGGTCAGGTAGTCGAGGAATTCGTAGCGGCCTGCGGCATTGCTGAAATCGCTGCGCTTGACGGTAAGAACCGTGGTCAGGCCGCGATTGAGCAGCCAATCATTCAGGAAAAAGAACTGCTCGCGTTCCCGCGCGGGGTCGTTGAAGTAACGGAGCAGAACGTCAATGGCGTCGAGCACCAGGCGCTCCGCCTTCATGAACCGCGCCGCGCCGTCGATGATGGCGAGCAGCCCGTGCAGATCGAAGCGGCCGGAGAGGATCATCTCATGGTCGATGTGCGCGTCGACCAGCATGATCAGATTCTGCTTTTCAAGCGCAGCCAGATCCCAGCCCAGCGTGAGCGCATTGGCGCGCACCGCTTCGACGCGCTCTTCGAAAGGTACGAGGATGCCGGGCTGGCCCGCCAGCGCGCCGCGCACCAGGAATTCGAGGCCCATGATGCTCTTGCCGCAGCCTGGACCGCCGCTGAAAATAGTAGTTCTGCCTTTGGGAAGCCCCCCGAAGAGAACCTCGTCTAATCCTGGATTGCCGGTAGGAACGCGGGGAAGTGGGAAAGGAGCGGTGACGGCCTTTAAAACTGGCGTCTCATTTTGAGCTGCCAATGCATACCTCCAACAAGTTGTGGCGGATGGCTTGGTCACGCACAAACGAGCGGCGTGCCGCAGCACGCACCAGCCTGGGATCAAGTTGTAAGCCGGGAGGTATCGATCGGGCTGACGCCTGGGCCAAGACGAATTATATCCGGGGATTTGCTTCGGTTGGAGCGCTGGAGTGTGCCGACGCAGAACCGGATCGCAAGGTTCCGAACGCGGTGCCGGTTTGCACCGAATTGGAACTTGCGTCGTGCGTCTTCACAATATTCCTGGTACAGCAAAAGGCCATTCCACGTAAGCGGAATGGCCCTCCCACAAAGGGTAATTGCCGGCTTTTATCGCGTTGCCAGCGACGGACGCGGATCGAGCGAGCCGTCGGCGTATCCCTTGGCCATCTCCGCGATCGGGATGGGCTGGTAGTCGCCGGCGTGGCCTGCCTGGCCGAACTCGGTCATGCGCTGAGCGACCACCTTGGCCATGGCATCGCGGGCTGGCTTCAGGTAATCGCGCGGATCGAACTTCTCCGGTGACTCGGCGAAGACCTTGCGGATCGCCCCGGTGATGGCCAGCCGGTTGTCGGTATCGACATTGATCTTGCGTACGCCGTTGCGGATGCCAAGCTGAATCTCCTCGACCGGCACGCCCCAGGTCGGCTTGAGCTTGCCGCCGTACTGGTTGACGATGTCCTGCAGCTCCTTGGGAACCGATGAGCTGCCGTGCATGACCAGATGCGTGTGCGGCAGGCGGCGGTGAATCTCAATGAGCACGTCCATCTTGAGCACCGAGCCATCCGGCTTCTTGGTGAATTTATACGCGCCGTGGCTGGTGCCGATGGCCAGCGCCAGCGCGTCCACGCCGGTGCGCTCAGCAAACTCGACCGCCTGGTCGGGATCGGTGATGTGATCGAGGCCCGAGCCACCCGCTCCATGGCCGTCTTCCACGCCGCCCAGCACGCCGATCTCGCCTTCCACCGTGACGCCGCGCTCGTGTGCATAGTCCACCACGCGGCGCGTGACCTCGACGTTTTCTTCAAATGTCGATGGGGTCTTACCGTCTTCCTTGAGCGATCCATCCATCATGACGCTCGTGTAACCCAGCGCAATTGCGCTCTTGCAGGTCTCAAAGCTGTTGCCATGGTCCTGATGCATGGCGATAGGAATGTCGGGGTTAAGCTCCGCTGCGGCCTGAATGAGCCGGAAGAGATAGAGATCCTCGGCGAAGGCCCGCGCGCCGCGGCTGGCCTGTACGATGACCGGCGATTTGGTCTGCCGTGCGGCCATCATGATGGCTTGGATTTGCTCCATGTCATTGACGTTGAACGCGCCCACGCCGTAACCACCCTTGGCGGCCTCATCAAGAAGCTGCCGCATGGATACCAGAGGCATAAAAGTTCTCCTTTCCTGAATGGTTCCGGCCCGTGCACTCAAGAAATTCAGCCTGGCTGCGGAAACCGCAATCATGTTTATGGTAGCAGAGGAGCGCAAAGAAAAATGGGTCGCCGGCCACAGAGGATAGAGAAACAGGAAATAGAAAATAGAAATACGGAATAGGGAATAGGGACAAGATCCTGTTGCCGGTGCCCCAGGTCTGTCCGCCGCGGCGGGCGAGGGACCTGGGGCACCCATTTTCTTCTTCTTCCTGCTTATCCGTCGCCGTCCTCGCGTGCGTTGCACTGAATGATCCCATAGTCGCGGATCGTCTCCGTATCACCGCGCTGCGACTCCGTGTAGTCGACGCGCACGTACACGCGGGGCATCAGGTGAAATGTGAAGAACGTGCCGTCGGTAAAGCGCACCTCCAGCGATTGCCACTCCGGCGCTTGGACGTAGTTGATGTAGATGAAGGCTACGGTCTTGCCCGCAGCTTCGGTAAAGTTGATGATGCCGGGGCGCGGCGCATAATCAGGAGGCCGCTCCAGCATATCCGGTTCGGAGGGTATTTCTTCTGGGGAGTTTGCGTGGGGGGTGTGGGGGTTAGTACCTTTAGAGACAGCCATGACATTGCCTTTCTTGGTAAAAGGTGATGGTGGTTAGGGATACGTCGGTGTATCAGCACTGGCGTGTCCCGCTGCGGATTGTCCAGAACCGGTAGAAACAACTACCGGATTCCGATGATGGAGACTGTAACAGAAGATTTGGGTCGGCGCTAGGAAAAATCACGAAGAAATTGAGAATATATTTTTCGGGTTGAAACGGCACACAGGTGCGGGTGCCCCAGATCTCATCGCCGCTCACTGAGCACGACAAGGGGTGCCCCAGGTCTCGGTAGAGACCTGGGAAAGCACAAATCCCAATCCAAGCACTGTCATCCTGAGCGAAGTCCGCCGTGGTCCGCCGCGGCGGAAAGCCGAAGGATCTGCGGTTGTTCTTGGCGAAGCTCAAGGCTGGAAACGACAATGCTTTGACATCTTGATGAGCGTATTGTCCGTGGAGCTGCGAGACGAACCGCAGATGTTTCGACTCCGTCCGCCGCGGCGGACTCCGCTCAACATGACAGCGCTTGAATGGTCGGTCTGCAGCCGGCCGCCGGTTGAATTGACCGAGGAGTTCTAAGGAGAAATTTGCCGTCTACTCTTCCCGCAGCACTTCAAGCGGCCTCAATCCAAGAATTCGATAGCTCGCGATCCATCCCGTCGCCGTGGCCAGCACCGCAGTGCCCACCAGCGCGATCATCGTAGCTCCCCATTCGATGTGGAAACCCACATCCAGACGGCGCAGCAGTACACGCGTCAACAGGTTCGCGAAGACTACGCCCACTGCGCCGGCGAGCAATCCCAGCACGCTGAATTCCACGCTGAATGTGCGCACAATGCGCATCCGCGTTGCGCCCAGTGTCTTCAGCACAACGGCTTCGCGCATGCGCCGGAAGCGCGTGCCGGCAATGCTTGACGCCAGGATCATCAGTCCGGCGAGAATCGAGAACCCGGCAAGCAACCGCACCACAAACGTAATCTGATCCACCACGCTCTCGATCCGATCCAGCACATCGGCCACGTTGATCACCGTGACGGTGGGATACGCCGCAAACAACTCCCGCTCGATGGCCGGCACCTGCTTGGTCGCAACGCGCGTGCCGGCATACCACGTTGCCGGCTGATCCTTAAGAAGCCCTGAAGGCAGCTCAAACTCGACGCGCGCGCCGATGTGTTGTCCGTCCGCACGATAAATCGCGCCTATCTTCAGCGCCGTCGTGGTCCCGCCTATCTCCAGTTCCACTCCCGAGCCGACCTCAAGGTGCAGCCGCTTCGCCACATTCTCGCCTACAGCAATTTCGGGCGCATTCGCCTCTTTCCACCACGCACCCGCAATCACTTTATCGCCCGCAGGCGGATCATCCGCCCAGCTCAACTCGGCGCTTTCGAGCATACGCAAAGGAAAGTGCTGCCCTTTCAGTTGCTCTACAGGCTGCCCCTTGATCGTGACAAAACGCCCCAGCACGATGGGCAGGAGGTTGGGAACCTGCGCCACGTCTGCATGCCGCGCAAAAAGTTCTTTCACACCGGCAACCTCGTCCGTCCGCACATCCACCAGAAACACATTCGGCAGCTTGGGGGATGCCGTCTCACGCAGATCGCGCAAAAGGTCTGCCTGAATCAGATAGACCGCCAGGATCAACATCACGCCTGTGCCCAGTGCCGCCAGCACTGGAGCCGACTGATTGCCCGGCCGGTAAAGATTCGCCAGCCCATGACGCAACGAAGATGGCAGTCCCAACCGCGTCCGGTTCAGGAAAAATCGCAAAACCGCGAGCGTGACCGCGGCCAACGCGAGCAGCACAACCAGAGCCCCGGCAAAGGCCAGACCAAATCGCACGCCCACGGCTGCCGAATCCGAGAGCGCCCACGCGATCCCGATGAGCGGCAGGATCAGCGCCGCCGTGAGCAGCAGTTGCGGCCATCGCTTCAACCAGCGTCCGATGCGTTCCTGCAACCCACCCGGTCCGTGTTCCACCAGCCGGCGCAATACCAGCACCGGCCTCACACCGCGCACATCGAGCAAGGGCGGCAGGCAAAACAGCAGAGTCGTCAGCACGCCGGTTCCCAATCCTGCCAACCCTGACTGCATTGGAAACACAAGCGCCGCGTGCACAGGCAGCAGATTGCCGAACGCTGACGGCAGCGCGGCCATAACGCCAACTCCAGCCGCTACGCCCAAGAGCGCGCCAGCCAGACCCAACCCAACCGTTTGCAGCAGAAAAATCCGCAGCAGATCGCCCGAATCCGCGCCCAGCGCCTTCAAAATCGCGAGCATGTCCATCCGCTGTTCCAGATGCGCGTGCATCGCCATCGCCACGCCGATCGCGCCCAGCACCATTGCCACCAGGCAGATCAGGCTCAGGATCGATGTCGCATTATCCAACCCACGGCTCAGCGCCGGATTTCCTTCGCGAAAATCCATCACCTGCGCATCGGGCAGCGCGCTCTCAAGCTGGCTTCGCACCGCTGCAGTCTCCGCATCGGCCGTCAATCCCCGCGGCGCTTTCTCCGGCAGTTTTACCAGCAGCCGCTCGCTCACCCGGCTTCCTGGAACCACCAACCCCGTCTGTTGCAACGCATCCTGTGAGATCATTACCCGGGGTCCCAGTCCAGCACCGGACGTGATCCGATCCGGCTCCTGCTCCAGTACCGCCGCAATCCGAAATGTCTTCCCGCCCAGCCGCAGCATCTCGCCCACGTGCGCATTCAGCCGGATGAGAAACTCCTCGGCGACCACCGCCGAATCACCCGCCAGAGCCTGCTTGAGGCTCATCGCCGGCTCAAGTTCGGCTGTTCCGTAATATGGATACTCATTCGGATCAACAGCCTTGAGCGAGACCAGCAGCGGCATCGGGTCCTGCGGCATCGACGCCATAGAAACCGTCTCCGTCACCCACGTCGAGCGAATGCCGGCCGCATTGGTCTTCCTAAGTGCGGCCACGCGTTCCAGTTCTTCAGTTGCCGGCTCGTGAAAGATGCGCGCACTCAGGTCGCCGGCCATGAGTGACCGCGCCTGCCCTGAGAGTGTGCGCTTGAAACTGTCGCTCAGTCCGCGCACGCCCACCAGCGCCGCTACGCCTACCGCAACGCTCAGCACCACAAACGCAAACTTGCCCGGCGCCGACTTTAAATCGCGCCAGGCAATCGCTGCCGCGCGCCTCCAGCTCAACGCCCGCTTAGCCATTCTCTTCCTCGTTCTGGACAAGAGCTTCGGCGGATTCAACCATGGGCACCGTGTCTTCGACGATCAGCCCATCCCTGAGCACGATCTTTCTGTCCGCCTGGCTCGCAACCTCCGGGTCATGCGTCACCAGCACCAGTGTCGTTCCCGATTTGCGATTCCGCTCCAGCAGCAGATCCAGCACCAGCCGCCCATTCGTGGAATCCAGATTCCCCGTCGGCTCATCGGCCATCACAATCGGCGGATCGGCCACAAACGCCCGCGCCAGCGCCACACGTTGCTGCTCGCCACCCGAAAGCTGCACCGGGTAATGTTCCATCCGCTCCTTCAATCCCACTTCTTCGAGCAACCGCTGTGCCTTCGCAAGGCCATTTCCTTCCACATTCAGTTCGTACGGCAACAGCACGTTTTCAAGCGCTGTCAGTGTCTGGATCAATTGATACGACTGAAACACGAATCCGATCTTCCGTCCGCGCACAGAAGCCAGCTCCGACTCGGCGAGGTTGTGAATCGGCACGCCGTCCAGCCAGATTTCACCCTCGCTCGGCGTATCCAGACCGGCCAGCAGTCCCAGCAGCGTGCTTTTCCCGCTGCCGCTCGCGCCCACAATCGCCACAAACTGCCCTGCTGGAATCGTGAGCGAAATCCCCTTCAGAATCTCCACGCGCCGCGCGCCATTCTGGATCCACTTCTTCGCATCCCGAACCTCAATCACTCGAATCCCCCCTGCCGATCTTCTGTACTGATCCCAATCGTCTCAGTCTCTAGGTCTCTGACCGCATGAATTCGTACATTGGCATCCAGGTTTCCCAGGTCTCATCCGCCGCGGTCCGCCACGGCGGAAGACCTGGGGCACCCGAGGATGGTGCAAATTAAACGATCAGAGACTTAGTCTCTGCGTTCCCGGCCCTTGTCTTCGTCTTCTACACTATTTCTGTGGACGTTCGCCGCGCGCTTCTCGTTTCACTCATTGTTCTCTGGTTTGTCTCGCCAGTTGCCGCCGCGGGCATGCGCACGCTGGTCTGCTTTGGCGATAGCATCACCGCCGGTTACGGTCTCCCCGAAGGCCAAGCCTATCCCGACTTTCTTCAGCACGAGCTGGACGCCGAGAGCTATCCCTATAAGGTGCTCAACCGCGGCACCAGCGGCGCAACCACCAAGGACGCCGTCGCAGTGCTTCCCACCATCCTCGCGCTGCACCCGGATGTGGTCATCATCGAGTTCGGCGGCAACGATGGTCTCCGCGGCCTTCCCCTCGATCAAACCCGCCGCAATCTTGATCGGGTACTGACCACGCTTGAGGCCGCGAACATCCGCATCCTGCTCGCCGGCATCACCCTGCCTCCCAACTACGGTCCTGATTACATTCGGTCCTTCCAGCAGCTCTTCCGCACCCTCGCCGCTCACCATCATGTCGCCTTTGTGCCGATGATCTACAAAGACCTGATCCATGTCTCCGGTACGATCCAGCCCGACGGCATTCATCCCACCGCAAAAGGCTCGACCATTCTCGCCAAAACCCTCCTGCCCGCGCTCAGGCCGCTCTTGGCCAGAGGCCGGTAAACAGTGCTTCAGAGCACAGGGAACGGCTGTCTGTTCCTGGTGCTAAAGGGTCCAATCCTCTCGATTGAAACCAGCAGGTTCCCGGCGGCCACAACAACCCTCCATGCATCACAAGAAACTGACCGCTGTTCACTGCCACTGTCCGTTGTTCACTGACTACTGTTCACTGTCCACTGAAGATCGTCACCGGTTGAAATAGCGTTCCCACCACACGCTTCGCAATCCCCACCAGATGCCGCTGACCTTCGAACACCTTCACAAGGGACGCACCAGAAAACTCCGGCAGATTCGCCTGCGCGCCATTGCGCAGCTTTCCGAGCGCCTGTTCATCGCCGCAAGCCGCCGGCATCTCCGGCAACAGCGTGCGCGGATGCACACACCGCTCTTCGAGCGCTGCGACATCGCCCATGATCGTCTCCATCTCGTCCAGCGCATGTGCCATTTCCAGCGTAAAGGCGCCCGCGCGCGTCCGTCGCAATTGGCTCAGATGCGCCCCGCAACCGAGCACTTGTCCCATCTCATGCGCAAGCGAACGCACGTACCCTCCCGCGCTGATCGTTACAGTAAACTCCGCCTCCGCGCCTTCTACGCCCACAATCTCAAACCGGAGGATACGTATCTTCGCCGGCCGCAGTTCCACCGGCTCGCCCGCGCGCGCCAGCTTGTATGCCGGCTTGCCATCGATTTTCTTGGCGGAAAACGGCGGCGGTATCTGTTCCATTTCGCCCTGAAACCGCGCCGCCGCCGCCCGCACAACGTCCAGCCGCAATGCCGGCTGCTGGTCCGGCCCCGCAGCCTTACCCTCCGCATCGTATGTGTCGGTCGCAAACCCGAACCGGATCTTGCCTGTGTAGCTTTTCTCCGCCGCAGAAAAATACTGCGCCAGCCGCGTGTACTTGCCCATCAGCAACGGCAACACGCCTGTCGCCATCGGGTCCAGCGTGCCGAGATGGCCAATCGACCGCGCGCCGGTGATTCTGCGCAGCCGCGCCACCACATCGTGGCTGGTTATGTTACCTGGTTTGTCGATGACTAAAAGCCCATTCACTGCAAGCAGTTCTCCATTCATGTAGGGCGGAGCCTCAACTCTAGAGGGTCGTTTCCTTTAAGAAAACGACCCCTTGCACGCTCCATGCGATGCCGCAGAATTAGAGAACCGCCGTAACCAATGTAGCTGCCGCCACTCGCCTTGCCAACTGTACCCGAATCGTTTCATGCTAAAGGAATGGTTCTCGAATCCGATCGCGTGCAGAAGCCGTTTCGCCAGTTTCGCAAATTGCTGAAGCAGCTGTCCAAAGACCCTCCGCCGGAGGCTGTCCACAAGCTCCGTACACAAGCGCGGCACATTGAGGCCATTGCCGCCACGCTGATCGAGCCCGATAAGAAAACGCGCCGCCTGCTCAAATCCATCAAGCCGGTCCGCAAAGCTGCAGGAGATGTGCGCGACGCGGACGTTCTTACCGGCAATGCGCTCAGCCTCCCCGAAGATTTACAGCCTGAATCGCTGACCCGTCTCGTCGAGCATCTTGGCGTCGCACGGCAAAAAGGCGCTGATGCGCTGCTCGATACCGTCGATCGCCAGCGCAAAACAGCGCGCCGCACTTTAAAGCAATATGCGAAACTCGCCCAGTCAGCTCTTCCTAAAAAGAACTCAGCCGGTTCCGATGCCGCTGCAATCCAGGCCGAACGGCACGTTCAAGTCATGATTGCCGGCCTGACGGGCGAGCTGAGCCGCTGGCCTGCGCTCAACGTGCAAAACATTCATCTTTTTCGCCTGAAAGTGAAAGAACTGCGATCGATTCTGCAGCTTCTTTCGAACGGCGACCCGGCGTTTGCCGATGCGCTCGGCAACGCGAAAGACAAAATTGGCGATTGGCACGATTGGCAGCAGCTCGCAGAGACGGCCGCACACGTACTCGACGCTCGGCAAGACAGGGACCTGCTCACCCGGATCAACGAGATCGTCGATCGAAAACTGAACGAGGCGCTCGACGCGGCGAACACGCTTCGGAGCCGCTATCTGCAAGCCCCGCCCAGGAAATCACCGGCTTCAGAACGCCAATCGCCTGCTGCGCTTCATGTTATAGCCCGCCCGAACCAGGCTGCCTGACCAGGGAAAGAAATTCTGACCGCGTCTCCTTTTGCCGGAAACAGCCCACCATCGCGCTCGTCACGGTCGAAGAATGCTGCTTCTCGATTCCGCGCATCATCATACACAGATGCCGCGCCTCGATTACCACGCCCACACCCTGCGGTGCAATCGCATCCTGAATGGCATCGGCGATCTGCCGCGTGAGCCGCTCCTGCACCTGCAGCCGGCGCGCAAAGACTTCAACGAGCCGTGGAATCTTGCTCAGCCCGATCACTTTTCCCTTTGGGATATACGCCACGTGAACCTTGCCGAAGAAAGGCAACATATGGTGCTCGCATAGAGAAAACATCTCGATGTCCTTCACGATCACCATCTCGTCGTAATCCACATCGAAGAGAGCGCCGCGCAAAATCCGCGTTGGGTCCTGCTCGTACCCTTTCGTCAAAAAGGCCATCGCTTTTTCAACGCGCGCCGGAGTCGAAACGAGCCCGTCGCGATTCGGATCTTCCCCCAGCCGCGTGAGAATCTCGCGATACATCTCCTGCGTGCTTAAGCTGCCCAGCCCTTCATCCTCCACGGCCCTGCGTACGGATTTACTCACTACAACCGGCTGCGCCATTTGCGTTTTCCTCTCTCCTATCGTCCGTCGTCCTGAGCGAAGGCCGTCCGCCGCGGCGGACGGCCAGGGCCGAAAGCCTGCCCTGAGCGGAGCCGAAGGGAATCTGCGGCTGTTTGCTCCCAACCGTCGTCATCAATCGCCGTAACACTCGAAAAAATTATTCTCGGTCTCTTCCACGCGCACATGCTCCAGTTCACCTTTCGGCAGCATGTCCTTCAGCAATCCGAATACGACCCTCGAAAAATTTTCCGTGGTTGGAACCCTGTTCGTGAACGCGGTATCGAGATTCAGGTTCTTGTGGTCGAACCGTTCTAATACCCGCTCTTCCACAATCTCATCCAGATCCGCCAGATTTATCACCATCCCCGTGTCCTGGTCGACCTCGCCCGTCACTACCACCTCAATCACATAATTGTGTCCATGCCCATGCGGGTTGTTGCACTTGCCATACGCGGCACGATTCTCTTCCACCGTCAACGCGTCCACATGCAGCCGATGGCTCGCGCTGAGCGTGTACCGCCGGCCGAAGTACGACTTCACGCCTCACCTCGATATTCTGCAAAAATTTCCGGTGTCTCATACACGCGAATGCGGTTCAATTGCGCCCCGCCCGCTGCATTTACCTTCGGTTCCAGCCTCTTCCAAGCTGCAATCGCGATATTCTCCGATGTTGGAACCAGTTTCCCCGCCTTGAACTCCTCAACTTCCAGATTCAGATGCCGATGATCGTAAGCCGCCAGTACCTCACGTTCCATCACATCCTTCAGCCACTTCAGATCTACGACAAAACCGGTCACCGGATCGGGCTCGCCAGCCACCGTCACCTCCAGCGTGTAATTGTGTCCGTGCCCGTTGCGGTTCGCGCATTTCCCGAAGACTTGCTCGTTCTGCGCCGCGGACCAGGCCTCGTTCCAGTAATAGTGCGAGGCGGAAAACGTCGCCCGCCGCGTTAAAAAAATCATCGAATCCCCGCCTTCCAAGATGCTCAAGCTCGCTGCCAGGTTTCGCAAAATCGACTTTTACTGCGGCAATATCCAAATTTCAGCAGCAATCGTCTATCCCAAGCAGGGTCCATCTTGGGACATTCTGAAACGATTTTTCCAGCATCACGCCGCATAGCTTCGTCCCTTCCAGCTTACCCGTTTCAGAATCCGGTGCAAAAACCAGCTTCGATAGAGCAGCGCCACAAACAGCGGCAGCCCCAATGGCGCAAGCGCGCAGTCTACGAACGGGAAATTCGATTTTGCGACCCGTGCATAAAACCGCACCAGCGTCCGCACCCACAAAAGCGCCAGAATCCACCCTGCCCCGAGCCACTCCAGCGACCGCGCCGCCAAATGCGCATTCCACAGTTCGAACGCCAGCACCGGCAATCCGAAGAGGAGGAGAAAATCCAGAACCCGCCAGATCGCCAGCATCAGCGCGTTGTTAAATAAGAGCGCCAGATTCTTGCTCCACCCCTCGATCATCGCCCCGACGGAGCGGTACATCCGCGTCGCAACCGCATCTGCCGCATAGCGAAAACGCAGTCCCACCCTGCGTCGCTTGGCTAGAAACGCCAACTCCACATCTTCCAGAACCTTATCGGCCACGCTCGCATGTCCGCCCAGCCTTCGGTATGCCTCGCGCTCGATCAGCAAAAATTGCCCGTTCGCCGCCGCAATCCGCTGCGCCGGATCCGAAACCTTCGCTGGCGGATACGCCAGCGCCAGCTCGCTGAAGACCAGTGGCATGAGCGTCCTCTGCGAAAATCCCCTTACAATCTGCCGTGGCGAATAGCTCAACACGCCCACCTTGTGCCGCTCCGCTTCGTGAATCGCACGCCGCAGATCGCCCGGCTCGTGAATCGTGTCCGCATCGGAAAACAGCAGCCAGCGCCCCCGCGCCTTGCGCGCGGCCGTCCACACGGCATTCGCCTTTCCTGTCCAGCCGGGCTCCAGTTTGCCGGCTTCCATCAGGGAAACGCCGGAAAAACCCTGCGCAATCTCTCTTGTCCGGTCGCGTGAGTGGTCGTCCACCACCACCAGTTCCCAGTCCTTGCCCAGCTCAAAGATCTCCTCAGACTGGCTCACCAGCGATTGCAAACACGCGCCCAGGCAATCTTCTTCATTGCGCGCCGGCACAATTACCGTCAGCTCGATCAGTTGCTCCGGTTCCGGCTGATCGAAGACGGTCCCCGGCACAGTCTTGCCCGCCCACGCGCGCCAATCAACATGGGCAACCGGTTCGCCCGGCTCGACGAGCCCCAGCACAGGCTTCCATCGGCCTGAACCCTCGCCCGCCTTATCGCCTGTTCCTTCCTTCGCCATCGCGTTGCACCGTTTCTTTTCCGTCCTCTCGCTCCGTATTATAAGGATGTGCGGTTTTCCCGTTTTCTGGCCCTCCTGCTCACCGTGTCTTTACCCCTGCTCTCCGCCTGCAACCGCGGCGCGCACCCCGCACAGTTGAATATCCCCGCTCCCGACTTCACCGTTTCCGACGGCGCGAGCACCATCCATCTCGCCAGCTATCGCGGCCATCCGGTCCTGCTGAATTTCTGGTGGAGCCAGTGCGCTCCTTGTATCGAGGAACTCCCGTCGCTTCTCCAGCTTCATCGTGACATGCCCAATCTCGTTATTCTTGCCGTCAGCATCGATGAAGATCCCGATGCCTATCAGCAATTCATCACGCGCCGCCATGTCGACCTGATCACTGTGCGCGACCCCAGCCAGTCGGCCCCCAAGCTCTTTCACACCGACATGTGGCCGGAGACCTACGCCATCGACCAGAACGGCGTCATCCGCCGCAAATTCGTAGGCGCCCAGGACTGGTCCATCCCCGAGATCCGCACCTTCCTCAAGAGCCTGTAAAAGGCCAGGTGCATTGAGCAATCGCCGATCTTGCTATGATTTCCTTATGACCACGGTGGAAGTTCTTTATCGCTACGCTACGCCGCCGACCGAACAGGTGGTCCTCGCGCTTGCCCGCGCGCGCGACGTCTACGGCATCCGCCATCTCACGCTCGACAGCACAGCCCGCACTCTCCGCGTGGAGTTCGATGCGACCCGTCTCAATACCGCCACGGTCACAAAACTCGTTACCATGACCGGTCTTCAGATCACCGAAGAACTCCCTCTCATCGCTCCGCCTGCGCCTGCGTCCGCCGCATCGTAATGCGCGTTGCGCCGCCGCACGAACCCTGTTAATCTGTCTATGGTTCTGCCAGGAACCGAGGGCAGGGATGCGCCCGTAGCTCAGCTGGATAGAGCGACTGACTACGAATCAGTAGGCCGGGAGTTCGAATCTCTCCGGGCGCACCATCGAGCTCCTATTCAATCAGACATTCAGGTCTATTTTTCAGATTTCCGTCCCAATAGCCTCTTTGTGGTTTGCGCCTGTTT
>JASHQE010000208.1 GCA_030037705.1 Acidobacteriaceae bacterium
TGGGCGCAGGCTTCTGGTCTGCGGGCCGGAACGGAGGCTGGGATGACTGACAAAACCCGTCTTCTGATTCTCAACCAGGACAAGCAGGTCCTCGCCTGCAACAGAGAAATACAGCCCACTCTGCCCGAGGTTTATATCGAGCCAGGACGAGCAGGTATCTCCCTTTCCCGCGCGGTCCGTGAACAACTCGGCCTGGAGGTTTTTATCCTCGTTGCGCCGGAGGCCACAACCCCGGGGCTCCACATACTTCGTCTGCAATCGCGGGAAAGCTCTTCGATGAGCGGCTTTGCCTGGGTAGATCCGGCGGATCTTCCGCAATGCGATGAAATTCGTGTGACGTTTGATCACGTCGAGGCAGAGTCGGTAGAGCTCGGCGGCTATCTCTGGTATGACCAGGCCGCCACGTGGATCAACCTCCAGTTAAAGCATTTTGGCTACACCGTGCGAAAGCTCGAACAATGGAACGGCAGAGTGGATGGCGTTCTTCTCCGGGTCGTTACGAGCGGACCGGATTTCTGGTTCAAAGCCGGTAGCAACTTCAATCGCCGCGAGATGGAGATTGCTCAATTGCTCGCCGCCGAGAGCCCATTGTGCTTTCCTCGCATCCTTGCAACAAACTCTGCATGGAATGCCCTTCTGCTGGAGCATGTCGAGGGCCGAGAACTCTATGAGTGCAATGACCTGCGCATGTGGGAGTCGGCGGCGCAACTGCTCGCTGACGTGCAGATCAATTGGGTCGGCAAGAGTTCCTCCTTGATTCAAGCAGGAGCAGCGGATCTTCGGGCGCATTCCATGATCAGGAAAATACCCGCGTTCCTCGATCACATCGAGGCGGCGATGGGCCGCCAGCCTAAAACCCCTCCGGAGAGGCTGACTCGCGCGCATCTCGATGAACTCGGCGCGATGCTCAACACGCTTTCTGCTGAAGTGGCTTCTTTCGACTTCTCGGAGAGTCTTGCCAATGCCGACTTCAGTCCGCACAACACCCTGATTACCGGAACAGGCCCGATGTTTATTGATTGGGCAGAGGCCTGCGTAAGCCTGCCGTTGATCACGGGCGAGTACATGTGGAATCGCATGGCCGTGGAATCGCCGGAACGCGTTCATTGGCAAGATGCGTTGCGGGCTGCGTACCTGGTTCGCTGGAAGGAGAAGTACGGCGCCTGGGAGGTGGAACGAGCGGCGGCGCTCCTGCCTGCCTTCTCGGTCTTTGCGGCCGCGATGTTCTATTACGAGCGTGAGTCTAAAGGGTGTAACCCAAATGACAGCTATTTGCGTTCCCTCACGAGAAAACTGCACCAGACCGCGGCAAAGATTTGCGGGCACCGTTACGCGCTCCAAGACTGAAGAAAAGGACGATGAACCATGCCGGAGGACAACAAAATGCTATTGAAGCTCGTGATTCTCGACAAAGATAGAAACATCCTGATCGATGCTGCGGGTGCGACTCCTCGGCTACCCGAGATTACGATTCCGCCGTTCACGCGTATTGGATATGCGGCTACATCGGCCGCGCGGGAAAAATATGGCCTTGAATTGTTCGTGATTACCGAAGCGATCACGAAACCAGCAGACAAAGATGAACTCAATCTGGAGAATCTCACGCTCATTTGCCGACTACAGGATTCCAACACTTCACTCGTTGACGGCTTGACCTGGCAAGCTCAGGCACAGACAGAACTCGCAGAACCAGATCGCATCGCGCTTGAAGGTGCGATAAAGGAATTTGAGCCGTACGACTCCGGCGCGAAGGCCAGCAGTTTCGGCCGCTATCAATCGCTCGACGATTTGCGCGCGTGGTATACGCCGCACCTCGATCAGCTTGGTTTACGGGAGACAGGTATCCAGCAGTGGAATGGGGATCCGTGGTTTGCCCTCTTCCGCATCAAGGCTGAGCCTAAGAACGGCGAAACCAGAACCGAGCCGGTTGCTGAAGGCGCTCCAGTGCCGCCGAAAGCTCTTTGGTTCAAGGCGGTTGGCGAGCCGAATACGCGGGAATATGCCGTGACCCTCGCGCTGGCCCAAGAGTGCCCCTATTGGTTCGCGAAGGTCATCGCATCGAATCCGGAATGGCATGGCTGGCTCATGGAAGAAGTCAATGGCCACGAACTGGACGAGGAGCCGGATGGGCGGCCGTGGGCTCTTACCGCACGGGTCTTGGCGAAAGTCCAGAAGCGCTTTGTGGGTAAGGAAGAAGAACTGCTCGCTCTCGGTTGCCGTGATTGGCGAATGCCGCGTGTATTGGCCGCTCTCGACCCGTTCTTCGAGGACATGGAAGAGATTATGGAACGGCAGCCGAATGACCCTCCGCGCAAACTTGATCGCAGCGAACTGCGTGCGCTCAAGGTCCAGTGCCAGGATCTCTGCCACCGCGTCGAAGATGTCGATATTCCTTACACCATCACGCATGGGGACTTCAGCCCTCATAACGTGCTCGTCTCGAACGAATGGCCGGTCTTCATTGATTGGGCTGAGGCTTACGTGAGTTTTCCATTTATCTCCTGGGAGTACTTCTGGAACCGGATGATCAAAGATCATCCCGCGCACGCGGAGTGGCATGAGCGCATGCATCGCAACTATGCCTACCGCGTATGGGCGCCCCTGTTGACCAAAAGCCGCGTCGACGAGGGCTTGCGCCTGTCTCCTGCCATGGCCGTGCTGGTCCTCGCGCTTTACGGGATCGACGATCCGGAACAACGGCGGAATCGTCGTGCCGACAAAGGAAAACGCAGCCTGGTGCGCCGTCTCCATCGTGAACTCGAGATTTTGCAAAACGCCGTAACGGAATCGGTAGGTGCCCTATGAGTACGCTTGAGATTGCTCCCGAGCTCATGACGAACGGTGGGGTGATCGATGTCTATCACGGCGTTCCCGTCGCCGACCCATTCCGCTGGCTTGAGGAGCATCAGTCTCCACGCACCCGCGCGTGGATTGAAGAGCAGGCAAAAACGAGCCGCAGCTATCTCGACTCTCTGCCTGGACGAGAAATGCTCGCGCCGCGCGTCGCTGCGTTGCTCAACCAGGAAGCCATTGGCGAGATTCTCAAATTCGGAGACACCATCTTCTACACCAAGCGCCGGCCAGGCGAGGAACAGGCCAAACTCTACCGGCGTGCAGGAATCACCGGCGAGGATGAGCTCCTGCTCGACCCAGCCACGCTTGGCAAGGAGAATTCGCTTTCCCTCACGATTGTCGATGTTTCTCCGAACGGCAAACTGCTTGCCTTCGGACTGCGCGAAGGCGGCCAGGGAGCGCGGCGCGTGCGTATCCTCGATCTTGACACGAGAGAAACGCTCTCGGACGAGTTGCCGAAAGGAGCGGTGCGCGGATTCAATTTTCTCCCGGAGAGCAACGGCTTCTTTTACGTCTCCGAACTTGTCGAAAAACCGCACGATCCCAGAACGGCAAAGCGCCATTTCTTTGGCCAGCCGATTGCGCAAGACAAAACCGTCTTCTACGGCGGTCGCGTGGCGAACCTGCGGTTAGTCGCCGGCTTCGACGCGAACTCCTGCACCGCGGTGCACACCGTAATTCGTGCTGTGGGAGGAAAGAATCTCACCAGCATCCATCTGCAACTCCTGTGCAAATGTGGCAATCCGCTGCTGACCCTCGTCGAAGACAGCCCGGACTCCTGGGATATGAGGATTCACGGCGACCAGCTTTATGTATTCCACGGCGAGAATCCCGAGATGGGCCGCACGCTCGTGCGGGTCCCGCTCAGCGCGCCCGATCTCGCCCAGGCCACGACCGTTCTCGTCGAAGGCGAGAAAAGATTTCAGAGCTGGCGCATCTTCGGCGATCGCATACTGACAACGGCAGTCGAAAACATCTCCTCCGTTCTGAGGATGTATGCGCTCGATGGGCAGCCCCTCGGCACGATCGATCTACCCGCGCCGGGAACGGCCTCGATCCTCGGTGGCGATCGCGACGGCTGTTTCTTCAGCTTCGAATCCTACGCTCACCCGCGGGAGGTCTATTATTACCAGTTCTCAACCGGAGACCGCATCCTGTTGAGCAGTCCAGCCTCCAGGGTGGAAGGGCTTGCCACGCGCCGAGTCGAGTACGCGGCCCAGGATGGCACGCTCATTCCTCTTACCTTGCTCGGGTTGCCTGAAGTCTTAGCGCGCGGCAATGCCCCGGCGTTACTGACCGCTTACGGCGCGGCCGGCGTCTGCCTCACGCCCCAGCACTCTTTCCTGGCCACACACTTTGTCGAGCTGGGCGGAATCTTCGCCATCGCGCACATTCGCGGCGGAGGGGAGCACGGTCCCGCCTGGGAAGAAGCCGGCAAGCGGCATAATCGCCCCACCGTCCACAAGGACTTCATCGCCGCCGCCGAGTATCTCATCTCTTCGGGAATGGCCGATCGCAAGCGGATCGCCATCGCCGGCGGCTCGAACTCCGGTCTGCTGGTGGGCACCGCGATGACGCAGCGTCCCGACCTCTTCTGTGCCGTGATGTGCCTTGCGCCCATCATCGATATGCTGCGCTACCATCGCTTCAACAACACCCAGTTTTACGTCCCGCAGTTTGGCTCGGTCGAAGATCCGGAGGATTTCCCGATCCTGCTCAGCTACTCGCCCTATCACAACGTCCACGACGGCGTCCGCTATCCGGCCTTGCTGATGATCTCAGGCGACTCCGACACCCGCTGCGATCCCATGCACGCGCGCAAATTCGTCGCCCGGCTCCAGGCAGCCACGAGCACCGTGCCGGAGCCGAACCCGATCCTGCTCGATTGGAATCCGCTGCGCGGTCATTTTGCAACACTGCCTTTGGCAACCCGCGTTGCGGCCATTGTCGACCGGCTAGCTTTCCTCTGCCATCACCTCAAAATGGAGGTCGCTTAATATGCGCCTACTTATCTGGTTCGCCCTTGTGGAACTGATCCGCCACGATCTTTTCTTGCGGCGGCACGATTTTTCCGCGCTGCACGCCAAGGTGCATCTGCTGCCGGTCTCCACCCGCCCGCCGCAGCCCGGCGACGTGGAGCGGATCTGCCAGGCCGTCGCCTACGCCTGCATCTGGTATCTCAAGCCGGTGCTCTGCCTGCAGCGCTCGGCGGTGGCGGTCACGCTGCTGCGCCTCTACGGCATTCCTGCCGAGATGGTCATCGGCGCGCAGCGTCTGCCGCTCAAGGCCCACGCCTGGGTCGAGGTCGATGGCCGCGTCGTCAACGACAAGCCCGAGGTCCAATCCGACTACCTCGTCATGGAACGCTGCTAGGAGATTGCGCAATGAGCCAACAAGCCGGCATCTGGCATTACGATCAGCGCTCCGTTTCGCCGGAGCAGTTCGCGGCCTTTGACCGCCAGCTCACCGTCCAGGGTCCCGACAGCCGTGGCGAATACGCCGAGCCGGGCTTCGCCATGCTGCACCGCGCCTTCTACATCACGCGCGAGGACACGCTGGAGATGCAGCCCGTGCGCACCCTCCATCGCACCGTGCTCACCTGGGACGGCCGCCTCGACAACCGCGACGAGCTGCTCGCCGCGCTCGGCCGCACCGCGCTCGACCTGCCCACCGACGCCGAGATCGTCTCCGCCGCTCTCGCCGCCTGGGACGTGCAAGCCCTCCCGCGTCTCATCGGCGACTGGGCGCTCGCCTGGTGGAACGCCCGTTTCCGCCGTCTAATTCTGGCGCGCGACTACATCGGCGTCCGCAAGCTCTACTACCTCGCTGGGCGGGAAAGCTTCTACTGGTCCACGGACCTCGCCGCGCTCGTCCTGCACAGCGGCCAGCCGTACACGCTCTGCGACACCTACTTCGCTGGATACTTCACCACCTATCCCGAGCCGCAGCTCACGCCCTACCAGGAGA
>JASHQE010000209.1 GCA_030037705.1 Acidobacteriaceae bacterium
CTATGCCACGCTTTCACTGCTCACCGCACTGGCAAGTTCGCCTCAGGTGCAGCAGTTCTGCATTGCATCGGGAATTCTTCTCGCAATTCTCTGGATGCTTTGGTCAAGGCTCCCCGATTGGTCACGCGAGGCGCTCCGGGACTTCTGGATGAAGCAAAGGAAACACGATGACGAATAAACACAATGCGGAGGAACTACGCAAGGCAGGTTTCGGGAATGGCGAGGAGCCCTTAGAAATGTTGCGCATTTCGCATCAATCCCCAGGGCAGAGCTACCCGCAGTATTATCCGCACCTTGATGAAGCTCTTGGCGAGCCGCTCTCGATCCGGGAGACAGCGAAATTGCTCGGCTGCTCGGCGTGGACGGTGCGCCACTCATATCTTCCACGCGGGCTGCCGTATCTGCGGTCAGGACCGCTTGGCAAGTTGATCTTCTACCGCACGCAGGTTGTGCAATGGATTCTCGAACACCAAAGGAAAGGAGGGAAGTGATCCCGTGTCGCTCTACAAGCGCAATTCGATCTGGTGGTGCTCCATCTTCATGAACGGGGAACGTGTGTGCGAGTCAACCGGAACCTCGAATCGGCGCAAAGCAGAGCAGATCGAGCGGCAACGCCGGGAGGAACTCAACGACAGACGCCATCGGGCCCCGCAGATGAACCCCGAAATTACCTTCGGCGCGCTCGCCGCACGCTTCATCGCGGACGGAATGAGCACGCCGTATTCGCTGGACCGTCTTCAGCATCTCTTGCCGTTCTTCTCGGATGTTCTGGTGCGGGAGATCAATCGGTCTCTCGTGCGGAAGTACCGTCAGGAACGGTATCAAGAGAAGACGTCTCCCAAACCTGCAACCGTCAACCGCGATCTCTCGGTGCTCCGCCGAGTGCTCAATTGGGGATCAGAAGAAGGCATCATCTCCACAAATCCCCTCGGGAAACTCCGTTTGGAACGCGAACGGAGGACCAAACGCCCGGTCATGAGTGTCCGCGAGGAGCATATCCTCATGGCGCACGCACCGCTCCACCTCCAACGGATCATCCGGTGCGCGCTCGATACCGGCATGAGGAGAGGGGAAGTGCTCTCCCAACGATGGGAGGATTTGGACTTCGACAACCGCATTCTCCACGTCAGCCACTCGAAAACTCCCGAAGGCGAGTCGAGGATCGTCCCGCTTACGGGGCGGCTCCACGATATGCTCATCGCCTTCCGTAAGGACCGGGGGATCATCTTCACCTATGAAGACAGCCCGGTGAAGATCGTGAAAACATCGTGGGCCGCCAGTCTCCGCCGCGCAGGATTGCGCCACTTCAGATTCCACGATCTCAGGCACAGTGCAAATACCCGACTGATGCTCGCGGGCGTGATTCAGGAAGCGCGCCGCGAACTGATCGGCCACTCTTCCCAGCATTCCCGTGATGTTAACGACCGCTATAGCCAGATCGGTTTGGCAGAGCTCAAAGATGCGATCGCGAAGCTCGAACTCTGGCTCAACGCTCAAGCGCAACTGCTTGAGAAACAGGAAGCGGCAACGCCGTCTTCCGTAACTACCACCTCACCGCCCACGGCAGGAAAGGCAACCGGCAATGACGAAAACCAGCAACCTACCCAACCCGCCTGATCTCGAAGCGGCGATCCGGGCGCGCATTTTAGGCCGTGCGCACGAAATCAACCGCAGCCTGATCGCGTCGCTTCGGACTGTCGAGGGTGATCTCGGGAGCGGCAATCATCTCGCCGCTCTTGGGGCTCTCGACGGCACCGAGCGCAAGATAGGCGAAATGCGCAGTCTCTTGCTCCTGCTCCGCTAGTAGGAGTTCCGTACCTTCACAACCGAACCCATACCGCACAGGAGGCGATATGTCACCGCAAAAATCAGTACTCGCACCAGAATCTTCAGGGCGCAAGCTCTGGATCAAGAAAACACCGGTCGAGGTCGTTCTCGAACAGATCGGCAAACAGGAAGAAAGAGTTGCCGAAATGCGCGAGGAACTCGCCCACGAAGAGCGTGAACTTGGAAAACTGCAGCAGGCTCGTAAGGCGCTCGAAGCGCAGTAACAACCGGGGAGTTGCCCATATATATGGATAGCTCCCCGTTTTCATACCGCAAAGGAGAATCACTATGACAACCAAGTCATTCAGCGGGGATACGACGAAATCGTATCGCCTTGAATCCCGCGCCTTCTATCTCGGTGCGCATGAGATCAACCCCGCGCCCGTGATGCAGGAGATCGAAGCGAGGATGGTGCAAGAACTCACTGATGAGCGCCAGGAGTTGCTGCGTGCACTCCGCGCGCTCGAAGCAAAGAAGGAACAGGTGCGCCGAGAGCGTCCGGAGGCCGAGGCGGTATGGACCCGCGTACGGAAAGAACTCGGGGATACCCCGCCGCAGTTCTTCCATGGGGCGCTTATGGCCGTCTTCGCATTTTTCGCCCTTGCAGTCGATACGCTGTTTCTCGCGCCGTCCATGGATATGCTGAACGTGGTGCATCCGGCATTGCAGCTTGTTGCCGCCGCCGGAGTCGCCTTGCTCTGCACCGCATGGTTCGAATTCTCCGGCGTGATCTACCTCCGCGCCGGAAAGAACATCGCCCAGCGCGTCACCGCTATCGCCGCCGCCGTCATCGGCGCGTTTTGTCTTATCGCGTGGGGGCTTCTGCGTGGGTATCAGCTCAAGTTCGCCGCCGGGCTCGCGGGCAATCCAGTAGGGGATTTCCTGGGCGAGCACCCGTTCCTCACGTCAATCTTTTTTATATTCGTCACGCTTGGTACGCCGATCATCGGCGCGACGGCACTCTTGAATGCGTGGAGCGAGGTGTCGCAGGCGCTGCTCTGGCGGCGCGTCAGGAAACGCTTTGAAGAACTGCGCACCGCCGAAGTCGAAACGGCGCGGAAGGTCCAATCCGCGACCGAAGAACTCGACCATTTCGACCGGAGGAAAGATGCGGTGTGCCGCGAGTGGAAGGCGATCTTCTCCCAGTTTTATGAACGTGGCAGGTTGAACGGAGCGCGCAAGGAGACGCTCGCCTCCGTCGTGCGCAAGAGCGCCATTGGCGGTGCGCTCGCCGCGCCCCTCGCATTCCTCGTACCTGTTGCCTTCGTCCCAGCGCTCATCGCCGCGCCGGTCGCCGTGGGCATTGGCCTCTTCACGTACTTTAACCACCGCCGTCATCACCCCGACCACGACCGCTATCTCGCCCAAGAAAACACGCGCTTCGCGGTGATTCCGGACGCGCCGCGCGTCAAGGAACTCCGCGTATCCACGCCACGCCTGCTCTCGAAAGGAGACCCCGAATGCACGCGTCCCGAATCGTAGGAATTGCAGCCTTGATCCTTCTCGCCGCCTGCTCTCATCATGCGCCCATCGCCACGGTCGAGGTCCTCGACACGAGCATGAGCATCACCCCGCGTGCCGAGCACGCCGCAGAGAACGCCATCGCTGACCAGATTTCACGCATTGGGCGCGGCGACCGCCTCATCCTCATTCCGATCACTGGCGATGCCCAAAACGATGCTGGTGGCAAAATATTGCGACTGGTTGCTCCCACGGAACGCCAAGCCTACGACAACGACCTGCGGCAATTCCAGGCGGATGCGAAGAAACGGTATACCGCCTGGGCAGCTTCTCTCAATTCGCACCAGATGCAGACCGACATCTTGGGCACGCTCGATCTTGCCCGGCAGGAATTGGCGGCGATGCCCAAGGACTCGGATCGTCGCCTCATTATCTTGAGTGATTTTCTTGAGGATGAGCCCTCGTACCGGTTCGTTTCCTCCCCGCAGCTCACAAGCGCCCCCCGAGCCCGCGCACTTGCTGCGACGTTGCGCCCAGAACGCGCCTTCGCGTTGCGGAGCATCCCGGTCTGCCTCGGCCGATTGGAATCGCGCGACTTCGCGCCGCTCTCGCCGCAACGGAAGGAAGCGGTGCAGGCCTTCTGGATAGAGTATCTGCGGGATGAGAGTAATGTGCCCGACGTGCGATTCGACGGGACCGGCCTCCTTACCGATGAGGCGGGGTGCGTTACTACGCTGCAGGGCATGGCAACCACGAGGCAGGTGATGTGGGAGGACCGGCCATGATCGAAACAATGGTCCTCAGTATATGGGCGTCGCTCGTGGAGTCGGTGGCGCTCATCGCTATCATCGTGCTTGCCTTCGGAGTCATAGTACGTGCGGTAGCGCCGGGCGACGTGATGCGCCGCCTTGGAATGATCATTGGTATCGTCATTTTGCTTCTCATGATGCCCGTGATCATCGCATCCCAATGGAACTCGATGTCCTTCGGGCAGCACCTTGGTATCATCGCGGTCTTGGGAATTTTGGGGGTGATCGTCTTCCGCCGCGGCGCGTACCGGAAAGGGGATAAACTCCGCGGCCAGAGATGATCTTCTTTCTCATCGCCGACACAGGGGTGACATAATTCCCTCAAAGCGCTCCCAGACGGAATCTCTTGGATCAACATAGCAGGACAATATGTTGGAGCTGCCGATCCTCTGCAAGTGGCACAAATAAAGAGGATTAACAGATGAGCCAAGGTTAGATATGCTGAAGGCGAACATTTGGAGAAAATGATAGGATTATCAGGATGAATGCTGAGAAGAGGCAGTCTATGCGTAGACGGGGAGAACGAGCAAGTCTGCAACACGAGAAAAAAGCGATACTTAATCTCTATACGCAACCTTTGCAATCCCCGCGTACAGGTGCGCTCTTTTCGGCGTTCCCGTATCCGACGAAGGTTGCTCCGGAAACGATCGCGCTATTCATCGCATCCCATACAAACCCTGGCGAGACTGTTTTTGATGGTTTTGCCGGAAGCGGTACGACGGGAGTTGCCTGCCTCCTTTGCGCCAATCCCACAGAGAGAATGCGCAAGGAAGCGGAACGGCTGGGCCTTCCCGTGCGCTGGGGAGCCCGAAAGGCCGTATTAAGCGAGATCGGCGCGTTGGGCAGTTTTATCAGCAAGACGCTGTGCGACCCTCCTGATCCGACACTCTTTCGGCTCGAAGCCGAACGCATTCTGCACGTGGCGCAACAAGCGGTGTCCTGGATGTACGAGACGCATGATCCACAAGGTCATATCGGAGAGATAAGGTACGTAATCTGGTCAGAGCATGTGCGGTGTCCGAAGTGTCGCAAAAAAGTGTCATATTGGGACGCGTGCGTTCGTCGATCACCTGCACGAATCAATCCAACGTTCGATTGTCCGCATTGTGCTCATAAGCAGGGCATCACTGAGATGTCTCGCCTAACCGAAATGGTGGACGACACCATTTTGGGCACGCACATTAAGACACGACTGCGAAAACCCGTGTGGGTCTACGGAAAGACCGGGAATCGCGATTGGTCACGCGCCGCAAATGCTGCCGACCGAGCGCTGATACAACGCATCTATGAAGCCCCGCTGCCCGAGGGAATTCCTATCACGGAGGTGCCGTGGGGAGATCTGTATCGGAGCGGATATCATCAGGGGATCACCCACCTACACCATTTCTACAGCCGAAGAAATCTCCATGTTTTTGCTACACTCTGGCACCTTACCGACTCATCCCCGTTGAAAGAGGCACTGAGATTCTGGTTACTTAGTTATAACGCGAGCCATGCGACCATCATGACGCGAGTCGTTGCCAAGCAAGGCGAAGACGATCTCGTTGTCACAAGTTCTCAGCCAGGCGTCCTCTATGTCAGCGGACTCCCTGTCGAAAAGAATCTGCTGCAAGGGCTCAAAAGAAAACTCAAAACTATACACGATGCCTTTTCGCAAATTTGGGGGATATCCGGAACTGTGAAAGTGGTACAGCAATCGTCCCTTCAAACGCACTTACCGGACCGGAGTGTGGATTATGTCTTCACTGACCCCCCGTTCGGCGGTAATATCCCATACGCAGAAGTGAACTTCATTAATGAAGCATGGTTGGGAAAATGCACTGACGTCGCCGAGGAAGTGACGATCAGTTCTTCGCAAAAGAAAACTACTGCTGATTATCAGCAACTCATGTCGGGAGCGTTCCGGGAAATTGCGCGCATCCTAAAACCTAAAGGAAGCGTCACGGTGGTGTTTCATTCTTCATCGTCCAGCGTCTGGAATGCATTAAGTCGCGCCTACACTGATGCGGGCTTGTCGGTTGCGTTAGCGAGCGTACTTGATAAAACCCAAGCCAGCTTCAAACAAGTGACAGCGCCGGGGGCTGTCAAAGGTGATCCCGTTCTACTGCTCCAGCCGCGACAACTGGAAAGGAAAAGCCCTCCAGCCGAAGCGATGCCCGTCATGCACGAATTGATCGAGCGTGCATCGATATCGCTAGATAAGATTGAGCAGACCCCGCAACGGCTGTATTCGCGCTTTGTAAACCACTATTTGACCCTTGAGCAAGAAGTCCCGTTA
>JASHQE010000210.1 GCA_030037705.1 Acidobacteriaceae bacterium
GCGTGATCGCTGGCACCGGCTCCGATCTTTATTCCTGCATCACGGGAGCGATTGGCGCGCTGAAAGGGTTCAAGCATGGCGGCGCGAACGAGGCTGCCCTGGAGATTCAGTTGCGCTACGCGAACGCGGATGAAGCCGAAGCTAATATCCGCAAACGCGTGGAGAATCGCGAGGTCATCATCGGTTTCGGCCATCCGGTATACACCATCGCCGATCCGCGCAGCGACATCATCAAGATGCAGGCGCGCGCATTGGCTACGGATGCCGATGGGCAGCGGCTCTATGCAGTCACAGAAAGAATCGAATCCACGATGCACGGAACCAAACGCATGTTTCCCAACCTTGATTGGTTCTCTGCTGTTGCCTATCATCTGATGGGCATTCCGGTCGACCTGTTCACTCCGCTGTTCGTGATGGCGCGCGTGGCCGGATGGAGCGCACATGTGATCGAGCAGCGGCAGGACGGCAAGATCATCCGGCCTTCCGCGAATTATGTGGGGCCGGAGAATCTGAAGTTTGTGCCGATTGGGGAGAGGAATTAGTGCTTTCCCAGGTCTCATCCGCCGCGGCGGACGAGACCTGGGGCACCCATGTTCGTGCTTGATTGAGTAAATTGCATTGGGTTTATGCTCTTCCATTCTCATGCACTGGCTAATCAAGGAGATTGCGTGTCGCAGTACATCCGCAACGAGCGCCCCGCGCCGGATCAAGTTCTCATCGACATTGCCGACTACGCACTGGGTTACAAAGTCACCAGCGAGCTCGCTTATATAACGGCGCAGCATTGCCTGATGGATACGCTCGGCTGCGGCTTGGAAGCGCTCGAATATCCGGCCTGCACCAAACTGCTGGGGCCGATCGTTCCTGGCACTATCGTGCCCAATGGCGCGCGGGTTCCGGGCACGAACTATCAGCTCGATCCGGTGCAGGCGGCCTTCAACATTGGCGCAATGATCCGCTGGCTTGACTTCAACGACACGTGGCTCGCCGCGGAGTGGGGCCATCCATCGGACAATCTCGGCGGGATTCTTGCCGTAGCTGACTGGCTCTCGCGCACAGGCGCGACGGTCACCATGCGCGATGTGTTGACGGCGATGATCAAGGCGCACGAGATTCAGGGCTGCATCGCGCTCGAGAACTCGTTCAACAAGGTCGGCCTCGATCACGTCGTGCTAGTGAAGGTCGCGTCTACGGCAGTCGTAAGCCAGTTGCTCGGTCTCACGCGCGAGCAGACGATCAACGCTCTGTCACTCGCGTGGGTCGATGGGCAGAGTCTGCGCACCTATCGTCACGCGCCGAATACCGGCTCGCGGAAGAGTTGGGCGGCAGGCGACGCTACCAGCCGCGCGGTGCGCCTGGCGCTGATGGCGCGAGCGAGCGAGATGGGCTATCCCTCGGCGCTCACTGCAAAAACATGGGGCTTTTACGACGTGTCGTTCCGCGGCAATGCATTCAAATTTCAACGGCCGTACGGCTCGTATGTGATGGAGAACGTGCTGTTCAAGATCAGTTATCCGGCGGAGTTCCACGCGCAGACCGCTGTGGAAGCAGCGATAAAACTGCGCGCAACGTTGGTTCAACGCAATCTCTCATCCGAAGCCATCAAAAAAATCACGATGCGCACGCATGAAGCTTGCCTGCGCATCATCGACAAAAAAGGACCTCTGGCCAATCCCGCCGACCGCGACCACTGTGTGCAATACATGATTGCGATCCCTCTGCTCTTCGGACGGCTCACGGCGGCTGATTACGAAGACGGCGTCGCCGCTGATCCGCGCATCGATGCGTTGCGGGCCAAGATGGAGTGCGTCGAGAATCCCGCCTTTACAGCGGATTATCACGATCCCGAAAAGCGCTCGATCGCCAACACGCTATGCATCGAATTCAACGATGGCACCGTGCTGGAAGAAACCGTCGAGTATCCTATCGGCCATCGCCGCCGTCGCGAAGAAGGCATGTCGCTGCTAATTGAAAAGTTTAGGACCAACCTGCGCCGGCGATTTCCGGAAGAACAACAGCAGCGGATTCTCGCAGCCTCGCTCGACCGCGAGCGGTTGGAGCGGATGCCGGCGCACGAGTATGTCGATCTCTACATTCCATAAGCGCTGCATCGATCTCCCGATGGATGCATACCAGACGACGAATCCGCCGTGATGCGGTATACTCCTCACCGAATTCCATGCAAGGGGGAAATTGCACGATGCTGAGGCGGGCAATGGGGAAATTTGTATCGGCAGCGGTGATTACTACCGCAATGATTGTGGCGCCGGTTCGGATGACAGCACAGGTGGCTGGCGATGTGGTGCTGAAACCGGCAGATGTACAGAGGCTGCTGCCGGCAAGCGTGTATTACGCCGGCCAGTCGGCCACGACGCAACTGCGCAACTCTGGCGGCGTGAGGTTTGCCGATGGCCACTATGTGCTGGCCACATTGGTGGACACCAGCGGCTACTCGACGGGGATAGCAGCCAAATATCAGGGCTACTTCATCACCGAAGTTCCGCTCGAGATTGGCGGACAGAGCCTGCCGGCCGGCGTGTACGGCATCGGCTTCATTGCCGACAACAAATTTGTAGTGACAGATGTGGGCGCGCATGATGTTCTGACCGTAAGCTCGTCGAATGATACGGCGATGCAACGGCCGCGGCCGCTCCAGATCGTTGCCGATCCGGCAGGAGGGTTCCGGCTGTATGCGGGCCGGAATTATGTGACCTTCACAAAGTAAGCTCTTCTTATTTGGGAAGCGCCTGGCGAATGATCTGCGCAACCTGCGCGGCCTGAATGGCGCTTCCCTCCGCAGTAAAATGCACGTCGCCGTTGTGCGTGTCCTGGTGCTCGAGCATTAGCGCGTGCTGGTCGTCTATGGCGATGCCGTCTTTCACCATGATGGCTGCGGCAAGGCGATTGCGCTCGTCGATGCGGGCGTTGGTGGATTCGCCTTTTGTGGAGTCGTGGAGCACGGGTGTGGTTGTGGCCCAGAAAAACTTGGCCTGCGGCGCACCGTCGCGCAGCGCGGCGATCATCGCAGGAAGGCCCGCGGCGTATTGCTGCTCAGTGTAACCCCAGCCGTGCATGCCGTTGTTGAAGTGAGCAACAGCAAATTTCACGCCCATCATGGCGAAATAATCGTGGAGTTGGCCGGACAGGCGCGGATCGCCGCTGCTGCACGAAGTAGCGAAGAGATAGACGTTGGCTACGCCCGCCAGGCCTTTCTCGACCGCAGGATAATAGCCGCGCGTGATGGAGTCGCCGACGAGAAGAACGTTGGGCAGATTCGGCTGCGGGGCTTCCGGCCGGCCGGTCCAGGTCCATTCGATTTTTTCGGTGATGGGGAGTTGGGTTTGAGCGCTTGCGCTGAGTGCGCAGAGAAAAATGGCTGCAAAAAGAACGGTTCGCCGCATACCTGTCCATCTTAATGCGTAGACTGAGTACGCTATGGTTTGTTCGCTGCCAGGATCGCGCCGGCCCAGTCTTCCGCAGTTTTGCGGGCCCATTGCACCGAACTGTCATCCTTATATTCGGTGTAGAGGGCTGAATAAATCAGGCGCTCCTGAACGCGCATATATACGATGGCCACGATCATCTTTAGAGTGATCCCCTTCGCAGAGACAGGCATGATCATTCCAAAACCGCAGGCGTCTGGTTTGGAAAATAACAGGCCCAGTTGGGCAGGCTTATCAAGGTTGACGGAAGCTGCTCCTGCGCCGTTAATTTCCTTCAGACGGCGATTGAGATCATCCTGCTGATCTTTGAATGTAGCGTTCACATCTGCTCCAAACTGAGCGGCCGCGGTGTCGGCAATCTGCTTGAAAAGATCGGGAGTCAAAGTAGCAAACTCAGCACGGCGCAGGACCTCCACGAGTGCATATTGTTTCGTGTTCGCAACCTGGCCGGCCCGGATGATGGTCATATCGTCTGGAAGGACGAAGGCGGCGATCAGACGATTTCCAGCGGGCGCAAAGGGCTCGAAGAGCACGCGGTAGTCGGGACCCGTTTCGATGAGATCGCTCGTTGGCGGGGGAATCGCGATGGACTTGAGGCCGGCGCGATAGGTTTGGATTGCTGGAGCATTATTTTGTGCGCGCAGCGAGGCCCGCGACAACAAGAGAACCGAGACGGAGAGGCACAAGGCCCGCGCAAAGTGGGTTCGCATACTGGCTCCTTGAGTTTTCATGAAGTCTAACAGAGGTGGTTGCAACGAAAAGAAAAACGCGGATCTAACGGTCCGCGTTTTGCACTTGTAATGATGTTTTGATCTGATGGTTGTGTGGGCTGAAGCCCGCGCCCTTCATTTTCTAGTATGACTGAAGTCACGCCCTGTTACTAGGCCCAATTCGATACGGTTATGCCTTGGCGACGACTGGAGCAGCCAGCCGCTCGCGGACCAATTCGTGGCCGCGGGTGAAGAGCTCGTCCTGGCTAATCTTGCCAGCGGCGACGTCGGCGAGGATCGCCTTCTGCGCGAGGTACTCGCGGTTGACGATGCCCGCCTTCGATTGCAGCATCCGCCATGCCTTGCGGCGCTCCACGCAGAACATCACCAGCTGGCGCGACAAAGCGCGGTACTCAATCTTGCCGTTCTCTTCCCATTGGATATACACGCCGAAGTCGGGGATGAAGCTGCGATGCTCCGGTCGCAGGTAGTAGCGGTAAACCACGTCCTGCTGCGTGATGCGCACCAGCATGTTTTCGAGCGAGATGAGCTTCGCGGCCTGGTCAGGCTTGATCTTGCGCAGATGGTTGCGGAAGCGGGCTTCCGTGGTGCACCAGTGGGCCACCGTGTAGCGCGAGACCGTACCGTCCTTTGCCTTCGCCTCGTACCAGTCGAGATCGGGTGAGGGATTGCCCTTCACGTCGAGCGCTTCCTGGTAGCTCTCGCCCTTGCGCGGATCGAAGACAAACTCCGGCACACCGCGCGAGTCGCGGACGCGCTGCGCCTGGTGCAGAGCCATGTCGTCAGGCACGCCGTGCTCCGGCTGGCAGGTGGTGAAAGCCTGCAGGAACATGGTGCCGCGGTACTCGAGGCCATCGAGGATGGCGCGGTAGAGCTTGGGCGCATTGGCCATCGAGACCTGCGCGACAAACGGCGAACCATGGCCGGCCAGGAAGGTTTCCGCGACGGTCTTCTTCTCGGTGTTCTTGCCCTGCGTGGCAGTGCCAAAGACGTTCATGTCGTTGCCGCCGAGCATCGGGGTCGAGTCAGAGTTCTGGCCACCGGTGTTGGAGTAGACCTGGGTATCGAGCATGAGCGCCTTTACATTGGGGCGGTTCTGCAGGATCACCTTGGACATGTTCTGGTAGCCGATGTCGCCCATGCCGCCGTCGCCGCCAACCACCCAGACTTTGGGCAGCTCGACGATCTCCTTGTCGGTCATGAGTGCATCAGTGAAGTGTGTGAAGTGGTAATACTCTTCCTCGCTCACGCCTTTACCCTCGCGGGTGAGGACGATGTCGGCCAGGCGCTCGGGAATGACTGAGCGGCGTGCGTGGTCAACAATGAAGCTCTCGCCCATGAGCCAGCCCACCGTAATGCCGTCCTGGAAGAGCGAGTTCATCCACGGATACGGATGCGGATTATTCGGCGAGGTCGAACCATAGACCGTATTGCAACCGGTGTGCGCGGCCATGGCCATCACGCTCATGCCGTTGGCCAGCCGTCCATCGATGGGTTGCAGGTTCTTGTGGTTGAAGGCTTCGGTGAGCAGCACCGCGGCAATTGCTTCTACAAGCTGCGCATCGGTGATGGCGCCATGGTCGGCTTCATAGGCGGCGATGCGCGCCTTGGTGTCCTTCGTGTCTTCGCCGCCCAGGCCCATCACCATGTGCTCGATGGCCTGGCGCAGCAGCGCATACTCGGCTGGGTTGCTCTCCTTGAGCGCGGCGAGCTGCGCCGCGCCGGTCTTTTCAAGCTCTCCGGCCTTGGCAACAAAGCGGTCGCTCTTGGCGTGGAAGACGGGGCGCATATACGCCTCAGTTACCGCGGCGATGGAGCGCAGCACACTCTTTTCGCCGCAGCCCGCGCAGGCGCCGTCCCCGGAGACCAGCGCGTCATAGTTGGTGCGCACCATGAGCATGTTGCGCAGCGTGGCGGTCTTCGAGTCGGCCGGATTGGCGCCGTTGAAGAGGCCGAGATACTTCTGCGAGGTGTCAGGCAGCAGATTGAGGAAGGCGGTGCCGGTCTCGTGCTCGGCGTTTACCTCTTCAGTTTCCTGCACCATCTTGAGCGCCATGTGATCGCCGCAGGCCGTGACGCAGGCCGCGCAGCCCTTGCACAGATCGCTGACAAAGATGGAGAAGATGCCGCCCGAACCAGCCGTCTTGCGCTCCGGTGAGGAGAAGATGGCGTTGACCTTCTGATACGCCATCGGCACCTTGTCGAGAATGTTGTAGAACTGCGCCTTGGCTGCCGCCGAGAACCCATCCACCGACTCGGTGACCTCACGGATGATGGTGGGCAGCGGCGTGCCGGCCTTGATATCGGCCAGCATGCGGGCGCGCGTCTGCTTCTCGATCTCCGGCAGCTTGTCGAGCATCTTGCGGCGCTCGGTCTGGTCGGTCACGTAGCGCGTGACAGCGGTGCCGAGCAGCGTGCTCAGATCCTGCGAGCAGTTGGGCAGCGCCGTATCCGGGCACACCGAGATGCACTCCATGCACTGTGTGCAGTTCTCGGGAATGTAGAGTGGCGTCTCACGGCGGGCAACATATTTCGAAGCCGTGTCGCCGGTGGCCGCGGCAATGACGCCCATGGCTGAAAGTGGCGTGGCTGGCTGATTGTAGCCATAATGCGAGCGGAACTCCGCATCGAATGCGGCGACGGTGGAGATTGGCGTGCGTGTTCCCTGCTCAGACGGCGTAGGAATCGAACGGCAGCCACCGGCGCGGCAACCACTATCGGCGGCCACCTCAGCGAATTCGGGCTCGACTTCGAGAATCGGCAGCAGCGCTTGGCCACGCAGGCTGGAGTGGTCGGCCGCCGCAAGCTCGCCGATCCTGATCTCCTTTACACGCTCGAAGCCCTGAATCATGACTTCCATGTTCGACTGCACGACAGCCTCGCCCTGCTTGCCAAACTTCTTCACGTACTGCTTGTAGACAACGTCGCGGAACTGCTCCTGCGTGATGCCAAACTCTTGAAGCAGATTGCTGACCGCAAAGAATCCGCCCAGGAAGGCGTTGCCTTGCATACGGAGTTGCAGGTCGGCACGGTCTGTAGCCTTACGCGCAATGTCAAAGCCGGGCAGCGTGAAGACGCGAATCTTTTTCTCGATGATCTGCTTGCGGGCCCAGATGGGCAGGTTCTCCCAGGCACGCTCGCCGTCCACATCGGACTCCCACAGCAGGCTGCCGCCTTCCTGGATGCCGTCGAGCGGGTTGGTGTGCGTAAAGGCCTTAGGATCGCAGCAGAGCACGCAGGTGACGTGACGCAGATCGCAGTTTACGCGGATGCGCTCTTTGGCTGCGACCATGAAGTAGCTGGTCGGCGCGCCCTTCTTTTCCGAACCGTACTTCGGGTTGGCGCTGACGTGAATCACTTCCTTGGGGTTGCCAAGCTCATCCTTCAGGCCGTCGCGCTCGTAGAGCAGATCGTTCAGATCACCGAGAATCGCGCCCAGGTTCTTGCCGGTGGTGATGGCGCCCCATCCGCCGATGGAGTGGAAGCGGACGGCAACTGCGCCCTCCGGCAGCAGCGATGGCATCTCGTCGGTAACGACCGAGTAGGGATGGTCGATGCCGAGGACGACGAAGTTCACGCCGTCTGCCGCCGTCTTGCCGTCGGTGCGCTTGCGGCCCGCGGTGGCGAATTCGAATGCGCCGATGATGTGCTCGGGGCGGAAGTCTCGCGAGCCGAGACCGTAGCTGCCGTTGAAGATGGTGGGCACTTCGCTCAGTTCAATGGACGGCAAGCCTTCGGCTGCAGGACGGCCTTCGGTACGAATCGCCTTGGAGAGGGCGGTGCGAATGTCGCGGCCGAGCGGATTGTCTCCGGCGAGAGCTTCGTCGGTGCGCTCGAGGATGATGACGTTCTTTTTGCCCTTGAGAGCGGACACAATCGCTGCCTCAGGGAATGGACGAATGACGTTGACGTGGATGGAGCCCACGCTTGCGCCGCGCGTGGCGCGCAGATAATCGACCGCAGCTTCGATATTTTCGGCAGCCGAACCGAGCGAGACGAAGACCGTCTCCGCGTCGTCGGTCTTGTACTGAGAGAGCAGGCCGTAGTAGCGGCCGGTCAGATCGCCGAAGTCTTTGTACGCGGCTTCGAGGAACTCGAGGATGGGTTCGGCGAAGTTGTTGCGCCGGGCTACTACGCCCTGCATATAGTGTTCCTGGTTCTGCACCGGGCCGAGGAGAATCGGGTTGGTGAGGTCGACCATCTTGGGAACACGGCGGCGGGTGGGTCCGAAGAGAACGCGCTGCGCCTCGGTGGGGCAGTCGATGACATCGTCCGGCGCGCCGAGATACTCGCGGATCAGCTCCGACTCGTGCTTGTAGAAGGTACGCTCCAGGTGGCTGGTAAGGAAGCCATCCATAATGTTCATGCCCGGCGTGAGGGAAAGCTCGGTCACGCGGCGCAGAATCAGCGCCTGGTCGGCAGCCTGCTGCGCGTCCTTACCGAAGAGCATGATCCAGCCGGTATCGAGTGCGCCGTAGATATCGTCGTGGCCGCAGTGCACGTTGAGCGCATGCTTGGTGAGCGCGCGGGCGCCCACTTCAAGAACCATCGTGGATCCCTTGCCCGGCGCGTGATAGTACTGTTCCACGCCGTAGACCACGCCCTGGCCCGAGGTGAAGTTGACCACGCGCTTGCCGCAGACCGAGTGGGCAATCGCGCCACCCTGTGCCGCGTGCTCGCCTTCGGTCTCGATCGCAATCGTGTTGCCGCCATACACGTTCAGGTGGCCCTCGGCATAGGCTTGCTGGAAGAGCTCGCCGCCTTCTGTCGAAGGCGTAATCGGATAGAAGACACCGGCATCGGCGATCCGCGTTTCGGTGTGATAAGAGACGAGTTGATTCCCGTTCGCGGTGACCCGGATGCCTGGATAACGAGCATGACAACGAGCAGCAGCTTTCATTCAATCCCTCTCAGTCGAGCCTAGTTTCTACTTTGCGTTGCCTCAGCCGCCATGAGCGGTGACCGCGCTCACCGAAGGACACCTTGCTCTCACCGGTCCGCGGCTTCTTGATTCGTCAGGCCATATCTCGTGGCAGCTATTGTCGATAAGCATCGCTTATCGAACCATTTTCGTATCTCGTAGCCGCAATGGGAGTCAGGGGATCGAAAGCGATCGACTTCCCGGCTAATCCGGCCCAGATATAAGTATGCACCCGTATACGGGAGACGCCGTATCAAGATGCGGGAACGCCTCGCCGGCGCATTTATCGGCTGGAAAAGGACCGTGCAATCTTTCCCTCATTTGAATGGGCCAGGCTCAAACCCGTACAGTAAATGCAGCAAATTCAGCGGGTCTGCGCATAGAAGCAACATGGGTCGTACAGATCTCGCAGAGGCAATCTGCGAGGTGCGGATTCCCGGGAATGCAAAGAATGCAGTCCACTGATTCTTCCTACGCGCGCTATCCGAGCCTGCAAGGACGCGCTGTGCTGATTACCGGCGGCGCCACAGGGATTGGCGAGTCGCTGGTGACGCACTTTGCCCGCCAGGGCGCGCGTGTAGCTTTCCTGGACGTTCAGGATGAACCGGCCGAACGCCTCAGGAAAAATCTTACGACTGAGGGCTGCGTTGCCCCGATTTACACTCACTGCGACCTGACGCATCTCTCGGTGCTGAAATTCGCCATTGACCAGCTGATCTCCACGCTTGGCACGATCGATGTGCTGGTGAACAACGCAGCGAACGACCAGCGCCATTCGATCGAAGAGGTCACGCCGGCGTTCTGGGACGACTCGATAGCCATCAACCTGCGCCCCCAGTTCTTCTGCATTCAGGCCGTGCTGCCGGCGATGCGCGCTGCAGGCCGGGGATCGATTATCAATATGAGCTCGATCTCGTGGATCATTCCCACGACCGGGCTGCCGGTCTACATCGCGGCGAAAGCTGCTATCGTGGGCCTCACGCGGACGCTGGCGCACGAGTTGGGGCCGGCCGGAATCCGGGTCAACGCAGTGCTGCCCGGTGCGATTGCGACGGAGCGCCAGAAGCAGCTCTGGTATACGCCGGAGGGCGTGCAGCGCATCCTTGAAAATCAGGCGCTCAAGCGGCAGATCGAGCCGGATGAGGTCGCGCGGCTGGTGCTGTTTTTGGCTGCCGATGATTCGAGTGCGATCACCAACCAGAGCTATATTGTGGACGCGGGCTGGGTCTAGAATATCTGTCAACTTGAGGAACTGATCCAATGGAAGCTCAGAACCTGAACCCGAAGGTGGACGCCTATAGTGCCCAAGCGGAGCCGTTTGCGAAGCCGATTTTGGAAGATCTGCGCAAGGTAGTAAAACCGCAGAAGCCGGTTCCCAAGGCGCCGCCTGAGTTCGAGGCCGCATTGCGGAAGAGCAAAAAGGCGTCCGCAGCCTTTGCGGCATTGAGCCCAAGCTGCAAGCGCGAATACATAGAATGGATTGCCGATGCCAAGAGGCCCGAGACGCGCGACAAACGGATCAAAACCGCAATGGAATGGATCGCCGAAGGCAAGCAGCGCAACCGGAAATATCCGTAGGAGATTTCTGCGGCAGTTCACCCAAGTGCGCGAGCCTGCGAGACGGGTTACCAGAGCCACGCGGGCGACGCAGCCGCGCACGGGAACTCCTGATTGCCTGCGCTACCATGAAAAAAGCGGGATTGGGGACACGCATGTTCGTGGTGGTGTGGCAGTTCGAGATCGCTGAAGACAAGGTTGCTGCTTTTGAGTCCGCTTATGGCCCGGAAGGTTCCTGGGCCAAGCTCTTTCGCAATTCGCCGAGCTATCTGGGTACCGAACTGCTGCGCGACGCGTACGTTCCCGGAAGCTACCTGACGATCGATCGCTGGAAGAGCGAAGAAGACTTTCGTGCCTTTCGCAAGACACATGATAAGGACTACGAAACCCTCGATCGCGCGTGCGATGACCTGACCAAGGGAGAGACGCGGGTGGGAGCATATACGGTCTGAAAGCGGGTTCTTCGCAAATACCCTGCGATCTATCCGAGAACCAGAACATTATCTTTGAACTTGGGGCCGGCCAGCTTCTGGATTGCAGAGTCGAAGGTCACCAACACACCATCTTTTTTGATTGCCAGTCCAAGCAGGTAAGCATCCGACACCTGTTGGTAGCCGGAAATGCGGGCCGCGAACGGCACGGTAATGTTAACCCAACTCTCGCTTTCGCCGATCTCCCAATATGTATAGCCGGGATATGTCTTCAGCATTTGTAAAATCGCCATTGCCTGCCCTATGGATCGTGGAACAGGACGGAATCCGGGATTTGTCGTCACCCGCACAAATCCCGCTTCTGTGAAAGGGCAGATTCCCCAATTGCCTTTGCCCGCAGCATTGAACCAGTCCTGGGCCTGTCTATAGTGAATGTGAGCCGATTCGGTAAGCGCAATCAATACATTTACATCAAGCAAATTTCTTCGGATCAAACTCTTCTCCCTCGAGCCGCTTTACCATCTCATCCGTAATCACTCGGTCAGACCCCGACGGAGGGAACATTGGAAATCCATTTGGGCTCCTACGAATATCCGGTTCGGGCTCCGGCGCATCCTGCCCTTTGCGAATAAGCTCATCAATGGCCTCACTTAACGTGAGACCTTTCGCCCGTGCATAGTAGGTGGCGAACTCATGCACCTCATCGTCGAGAGTTATCGTGGTTCTCATGCATTTATTTTACATCATCCATGAAAATGATGCATATCTTATTTTGAACATCAAAACTGATAATTGAATCATAATTTTGTGATAGCATCCGATTTTTCTCTATTTCTTCGCTCTTTTCCACTGTCCTTGCCGGTCTCGCCCCTGCTACAATCCCAACGAAATCCAGTGCAAGCCGCTCGTAGCTTTCATGCGCGAAGGGTATGAAGAGAGCTGCTTGAACCTATTCCAAGGAGTCCTCATGGCCATCGTCGATGACCGCGCCAAAGCCGTAGAACTTGCGCTTGCGCAGATCGAGAAACAGTTTGGGAAGGGATCGATCGTGCGGCTCGGCTCGCGGGAAGCGCTGATGCCGATTGCCGTTATCTCCACTGGATCCATCAGTTTTGATGCGGCGCTGGGTGTAGGCGGCGTTCCGCGGGGTCGGGTGACGGAGATCTTCGGGCCGGAGTCATCGGGCAAGACGACCATTACGCTCCAGATCGTCGCCGAGGCGCAACGGAACGGCGGGCTGGCGGCCTTTGTGGATGCCGAGCACGCTCTTGATCCGAGCTACGCAAAAAAACTGGGCGTCGATGTAGACAATCTGCTGGTCTCGCAACCGGATAGCGGCGAACAGGCGCTCGAGATCACGGAAGCCCTGGTGCGTTCGGGCGCGATCGATGTGCTGGTAGTCGATTCGGTCGCAGCGCTGGTGCCCAAGGCCGAGCTGGATGGCGAGATGGGCGATTCGCACGTGGGCCTGCAGGCACGGCTCATGTCGCAGGCGCTGCGCAAGCTGACGGGCACGGTTTCGAAGTCGCGCACGGCGCTGATCTTTATTAACCAGATCCGCGAAAAGATCGGCGTGATGTTCGGCAATCCCGAAACCACCACAGGCGGCCGGGCGCTCAAATTCTATTCGTCCGTCCGCATCGATATCCGGCGCATCGCCGCCGTCAAGGAGGGCGACACCGTGGTCGGCTCGCGCACCAAGGTCAAGATCGTAAAGAACAAAGTGGCCGCTCCCTTCCGCGAGGCGGAGTTCGACATTCTCTACGGCGAGGGCATCAGCCGCGAGGGCGACGTGCTGGACCTCGCAGTGAACAACAACATCGTGGAGAAGTCGGGCGCGTGGTATAGCTACGGCGGCGAGCGCATCGGCCAGGGCCGCGAGAATACGCGCGGCTACCTGAAGGAGAATAAAGAGGTCTTCGCCAAGCTGGATAGCGAGCTGCGCAAAAAGCTGAACATCGGCGCGCCAAAGGCTGAAGTGCCGGAAGTGCCGGCTGCCGGACCGGCTGAGGCGAAAGAAGCCGTGCGCGCGCGGCGCGGCTGATTCTATGCTTACCTGCATCTGGCAGCGCAGATTCGCTCAAGTGGTTCACTCAATTTTAATGAGCGCTTTCGGAGATAAATCCTTTTCGGGCAGGCTCTACAATAGACTTCCCACAAGGGAGGTATGCAAGTATGCCGTTGCCACAGGACCAACGCATCGTTGCACTAGCTCAGGATCTGCTCAAACAGTTTGAAGCGATGTTCGGCCCACATCCGGGGTTTCGGCCGGCCCACGCCAAAGGGCTGATGCTGACCGGCGTCTTCAAACCCGCAGCGGGGGCACAATCACTGACACGGGCACCGCACGTGGTTCGCGAGTCCACGCCGGTGACGGCCCGGTTTTCGAACTCTACGGGGCTGCCGGCACTGCCTGACAACGTTGCGGAGGCCAATCCGCGCGGGCTGGCGATTCGCTTCAACCTAGCCGAGCATGTGCACACGGATATCGTGAGCCACTCGGCCGATGGCTTTCCCGTGCGCGATGGCTACCAGTTCCTTGAGTTTCTGCGGGCTGCGGCGGCCAGCGGGCCGGATGTGCCTTCGCCCAAGCCGGTCGAGGTGTTTTTAGGATCGCATCCCGGCGCACTGGCCTTTGTGCAGGCGCCCAAGCCTTTCCCATCGAGCCTGGCGCGGCAGACGTATTACGCGGTGACGGCATACGCGTTTACCAATGCCGCGGGCGAAACCCGGTTCGGCCGCTACCGGATCATTCCCGAGGAGGGGAACGACTTTCTAAGCGATGACAAGGTGGCCGCGCTCTCGCCTGACTACCACTTTAACGAGATTGCGGAGCACGTAGGCAAGGGGCCGGTGCGGTTCCGGATCGTGGTGCAAATTGCCGAGCCCGGCGACGCGACAGACGACGTGACCGTGCACTGGCCGGAGAGCCGCAGGCTGATCGACTTTGGCACCTTGGAGCTAAACGCGGTGATGTCCGACTCGCTGGCGCAACAGAAGCACATCATCTTCGATCCTGTTCCGCGTGTGGATGGTATCGAATCCTCTGCCGATCCGCTGCTGGAGCTGCGGGCCGCCGTGTATCTGCTGAGCGGGCGTCAGCGGAGGGTGGCGAAAGCTTAACACTGCGCGGGCCGTGCGCGTGTCTCAACGCTGCTAGAATGCGACTTGAGCCGACGCTATGCCCGTTAAAGCACTGTATCCCGGCACCTTCGATCCGCCGACCAACGGCCATGTGGACCTGATCCAGCGCGGCGCCAAGATCTTCGACCATCTCACGGTGGCCATCCTCATCAATCCGGTCAAGAATCCGTTGTTCACCGTGGAAGAGCGCGTGGAGATGCTCAAGGAGGCGACACGCTCACTGGGCAACGTGTCGATTGCCACCTTCGACGGCCTCATGGTCGACTTCGCAAAGCGCGTAGGAGCCTCGGCTGTACTGCGCGGGATTCGCGCCATCTCCGACTACGAGCACGAATTCCAGATGGCGCTGATGAACCGGCGGCTGGCGCCGGAGATCGAGACGGTCTTTCTGCAGCCCGCCGGGCGCTACTCGTTCGTCAGCTCGCGGATGGTCAAAGAGGTGGTGAGCTTCGGCGGCGATGTGTCGGGGCTGGTGCCGCCGAATGTGCTGAAGCGGCTGCGGGGACGGATGGGGAAGAGCTGAAGCACTCGGCGCTCGAAGCTTTGCGGCAAAGCGGAAATCTGTCAAGATAGAAGTGTTATGACAGTTTCCGCTCCTTCGCAAGTTTTTGCTGAACGCATTGGCCGGATTGAGGTTTCCGCAACCATGGCTGTGGCCGCCGAGGCGGCCAAACTGCGCGCTCAGGGCGCCCACCTGGTGGATTTTGGGGCTGGCGAGCCGCACTTCCCCACTCCGCGGCACATCAAGGACGCGGCGATTGCGGCGATTGACGGCAACTTCACCCGCTACACCGTGGTGCCGGGCATTCCCGACGTGCGCAAGGCGATCGTCGAGCGGCACGCGTGCGACTTCGGCTCGGACTACTCGGTCGACGAGGCGATCTTCACTACCGGCGGCAAGCACGCGCTGTTCAATACGATTCAGATTCTGGTCGACCATGGCGACGAGGTGATCCTGCCGGTGCCCTATTGGGTGAGCTTCAAGGACATCATCCAGTACGCGGGCGGCAAGGTGGTGTATCTCGAAACCAGCGAGGCGGAGAACTTCCGCATCACTGCCGAAGCGATCGAGGCAGCAATTACGCCGCGGACGAAGGCGATTATTCTCAACTCGCCTTCAAACCCGGCGGGAGCCGTGGTTTCAGCGGAGGACCTGGAGCGCATCGTTCGCCTGGCGCATGAGCGCGGAATTTTTCTGCTTCTGGACGAGTGCTACGTGTACCTGAACTATGCCGGCAAGCCGGTCTCTGGCGGCTCGTTTACCTGGGCCAAAGAGCACATCGTCATTCTGGGCTCGCTCTCGAAGACGTACTCGATGACCGGATGGCGCGCGGGGTATGCGCTGGCTTCGAAGCCGGTGATTGCGAATTTGAGCAAGCTGCAATCGCAGCAGACCTCGAATGCGACGAGCGTGGTACAGAAGGCGGCGATCGCGGCCCTGGCTGGCTCACAGCAGTGTGTCGCGGAGTTCCGCGCGGAGTTCATCGAGCTGCGCGACTACATGCTGAAGCGGCTGGCCGAAATTCCCGGCGTGACCTGCACCAAGCCGGAGGGCGCGTTCTATGTTTATCCCAACATCGGCGCCTATATCGGCAAAGGCGGCATCCGCACCGCAACCGAGCTGGCCACGCGGATGCTCCACGAGGCGCACGTGGTGGCGGTGCCGGGCGAGGCCTTCGGCACCGGCAAGCATGTGCGGCTTTCGTATCCCGTGACCAAGGAGAACATCGACGAGGGAACGCGGCGCATGAAGGAGTTCCTCACCAGCCTCGCATAGCAGGCAGCAGGATTGCCTATCAACTTGCGGGCACGCCGGCACCCGCAATGTGTTCGTTGGGGCGGTCGCTCGCGTTCCACTCACCCATCGGGCGGCGTTCCAGGCAATGCAGACACATTGTTGTGTCGTATCGCGTTCCGCAGTGCGGACAGACGGCTCCGGTTTGAAACGTATCGAAGAGCTGGCCGCACTGCGTGCACTTCCAAAAATCTCCGATGGGCGGCGCGGTGCGGCAGCCGGGACAGGCAAAACCTGCGCGGCGCGGCAACTTCTCATTGCGGATGAGCACCCGCGCACCTTTGAGTCCGCTCCAGCAGTTGATGAGCATGTAGCCGGAGATCACCAATAGCCAGACGGAATGCCTCCACACCGCCAGGCCGACAAACCCCGCAATTCCCACAAAGCCGAAGACGGTGGTAACGGCCAGACTGCGGCCGCGGCCCAGCACGAACCAGAGCAGCGAGCGAAGAATCTGGCCTCCATCGAGCGGATAGATCGGCAGGATGTTGAAAATCAGAAGTGCCACGTCGATGAAGATGACGGTATTGATGAATCGATTGAAGTCGGGCACGATTTGCGCCCACCCAAAGGCATGCACGGTTCCGGAGGCGACCAGCAGCACCGGCAGCAGCGCCACGTTCACCAGCGGTCCGGCAGCGATGCTCCAGAGCATGGCGCCTGGCCGTTGCGGAGGGTCAACGTAAGCCACGCCGCCGAGCGGCCACAGCATGATGCGATTGGCCGTTCCGCCCACCTGCCGGCAGGCCAGCGCATGGCCGAACTCGTGCAGGAGCACGATCCAAAACAAGGCGAAGTACTCCAGCCCGTTCCAGAGAACAGATCTGTACGTGCCTGAACGGCTTTCGATTTCAATAGCCGCCATGACAAACCAGGTCCAGTGCAGGAAGAGATCGATTCCCGCCAAGCGGAAGAGGTGGATGGAACCCTGGCGCGCAGTTGGCATTGGGGATAGCTTACCGCATCCGGATAACGGCCGGCGTAGCGGAAGTTACGTTAACGGGCAACCGCGCGTCTCTGTGCAAAGATCGTGCCGGTCGGGTAGGATATTTCTTCAATGCCGAACGCAATCGACTTTCGACCCGTGATTCTAGCTGGAGGCAGTGGCACCCGCTTCTGGCCCCGCTCCCGCCGCGCGCGCGCCAAGCAGGTTCTGGCGCTCGACGGTGAACGCTCCATGATTCAGCAAACCGTGGAACGGCTCAAACCGCTGGCGGGTTTGGATAAGACCTGGATCATCACCAACGAGTTCCTGGCCCAGGAGATCGCCGAGCAGTTGCCGGGATTGCCGGCGGGCCATATTGTGCAAGAGCCATGCGCCCGCAATACGGCGCCGGCCTGCGGGCTGGCGGCCTTCCTGATCGAGCGCAAGCATCCCGACGCGGTCCTGGGCGTGTTTCCATCCGATCACGTGATCGGCGATGAGCCGCGATTCCTCAAGGCGCTGCAAAAAGGAATCGCGCTGGCCGCGACAGGCGACAACATCGTGGTCTTGGGGATTGAGCCGATGCGCCCCGAAACTGGCTACGGCTACATCGAAACCGGGGATTACGCAAAGAACGATACGGCCCTCCATGTGCGGCGGTTTACGGAAAAGCCGAATCAAAACAAAGCCGAAGAATTTGTCTCCGCAGGGAACTACTATTGGAACTCGGGTATGTTTCTGTGGTCGGCGCGCACGCTGGCCAATGCCGTGCGCGAGCACCTGCCGGAGACTGCTCCGCTGCTGGAGAGTATTGCTGCGAAGTGGGGTACGCCGCAGTTTGAGGAAACCTTTCGCACGCTCTATCCAAAATGTGAAAACATTTCCGTCGATTACGCGGTGCTCGAGCCGCGCTCGGCAAAGGGCGAGCATCTCTCGCATCTCTATTGCCTGCCGGCAGAGTTCAGTTGGAACGATCTCGGGTCCTGGGCGTCACTCTACGAATACCAGCTCGAAACGCGTCTGCGCGGCGATTCGGAAGGCAACGTGGCCGACGCCGGCGGACACATGGCTATCGAGGCAAACGACAATTACATCTTCAGCCCGAAGAAATTCGTCGCGCTCGTCGGCGTTGAAAATCTCGTCGTGGTCGACACGGAAGACGCGCTGCTCATCGCGCACCGCGATCACTCCCAGGATGTGGGCAAGATCGTGAAAGAGCTCGGCCTGACCGGGCGCAACGAACTGATCTGAAATGTCGCAAGCAAACCGCTGATACATCTACAGCTTGAGTATTTCTAGAAGATTTTCGACCGTTATTCCGTGATGCGCGGCAATTCGCTTGAGGATGCCTGATAGTGTACCCGTCTTGATGGGATGGTGATGCGGAATTACTTCGTGATTTTCACTGTCGCGCTGTGTAGTCACGCGGATATGGGAGCCCTTTTGGCGCGTGACCTCATAGCCTAATACTGCCAATGCCTTTACCAGCTGCGGCCCGGTGATATCGCGAGGCAGTTTCACTGGATCAGGACTTCATCCCGAACAAAGTGCAGACGGATGATTTTCGGGGCTTGTGTTGGGTCGTCAAAGTAGCAGGCGACAGCATCTTTGACCATAATGCGCAACTCCTCCAAAG
>JASHQE010000211.1 GCA_030037705.1 Acidobacteriaceae bacterium
TTCTCTCAATCTCGATTTCTTCACCCGTGTGCCCGCGCCCGTAGGCGAAACTGGCGGAGGAATGGCCAATGCGATTGTAGGTTCGGCAGTGCTGCTCGCCATTGCCAGCGTGATCGGCATTCCGATCGGTATCGGCAGCGGCGTCTATCTCGCCGAATTTGGCCGCGGCACGCGGCTTGCCAATACCGTCCGTTTCACGGCGGATGTGCTCAATGGCGTGCCTTCGATCGTGATGGGAGTGACGGCTTATGCTCTCATCGTCAGCCCGCACGTGAGCTTTCTGCCGTTTCTGGGGCACTTTTCGGCGCTCTCCGGCGGCATTGCGCTGGGCATGATGATGATTCCCACGATCTGCCGCACAACCGAAGAGATGCTGCTGATGGTGCCGCACGCGGTGCGCGAAGCGGCGCTTGGGTTGGGTGTTCCCAACTGGCGTTCCGTGATGTCCATCACTGTGCGCACGGCCTCGCCGGGCATCATTACCGGCTGTATGCTGGCCTTTGCGCGCGTTGCGGGAGAGACTGCGCCGCTGATCTTTACCGCGTTGGGCAATCAATTCTGGAGCACGAATCTCAATCAGCCCATCGCGGCTCTTCCGTTGCAGATTTATGTCTATGCCCTCTCACCATACGACGATTGGCACAGGCTGGCTTGGGCCGGGTCGCTGGTTCTGATCGTGCTGATCGTGCTTGCGGTTTCGCTGGTGCGATACGTCACCGGCCGGGGCGTTTTGAAAGGGGCAAGTTAAGTGGGTGTCGGTATCGAGGTCTCCAATCTGAATGCGTGGTACGGCGCGAATCATACGCTGCAGGACATCAATCTGAATATTCCGGCAAACCACGCCACGGCGCTCATCGGCCCCTCCGGATGCGGGAAGAGCACTTTTGTCCGCTGCCTGAACCGTATGCATGAGACCAATCCCATTGCGCGCGTCACCGGCGTGGTGCGCATCGGCGATCGCGATATCTACGCCGAAGCCAAACCGGTGGAGATTCGCCGCCGCGTGGGGATGGTCTTCCAGCGCCCCAATCCGTTTCCCACCATGTCGATCTACGACAATGTGGCTGCGGGGTTGAAACTGAATGGTTTTTCGAACCGGCGCATTTTGGATGAGATCGTGGAGCGTTCGCTCAGGAATTCGGCACTCTGGGACGAGGTGAAGGACGACCTCAAGAAAAAATCAGGCGCGAGCCTCTCCGGAGGCCAGCAGCAACGTCTCTGCATTGCCCGCGCACTTGCAGTTGACCCGGAGGTGCTGCTCATGGACGAGCCAGCCTCGGCGCTCGATCCGGTTTCGACGTCGAAGATCGAAGATCTCATTTTTCAGTTGAAATCGCAGTACACTATCGTCATCGTCACGCACAATATGCAGCAGGCGGCCCGCGTGGCGGAGAAAACGGGTTTCTTCTTGAATGGCCGCATGGTGGAGTTCGATTCCACCCATAAGATCTTTACGAATCCAACCGACAAACGCACGGAAGACTACATCACGGGCAGGTTCGGATGACACGCATACGCTTTCAACAAAGCCTGGAAGATCTGAAGGAAAACCTGCTGATCATGGCCGGTCTCGCCGAGCAGGCCATTCAGCGCGCCATCGAGGCGTACCGCGTACGCGACCTCTCGATCTGCGATCTGGTGAGCCGAAGCGAAATCGCCATCAACCGCATGGAGCGCGATATCGACCAGGCAGCGCTCGATCTGCTCGCCATGGAACAGCCGATGGCGATCGATCTGCGCTTTATTCTTTCCGTGATCAAGATCAATGCCGATCTCGAGCGCGTGGGCGACTCCGCCAAGAGCATCAGCGACCGCGTGCGCATGATGGAGCAGATGGCCGTAGTGGATCTTCCCGTGGATATTCCGCGAATGGCCGCACTGGCAGCGGATATGGTCCGCAAGAGCCTGCAGGCGTTCATTGAGGCTGATGCCGAACTGGCGCGCGGCGTACTTACGATGGACGACGCCGTCGATACCATGAATCGCTCGGCATACAAAGCATTGACCCGGGTCATGGAGGAGCAAAGCCATCTTGCTCCCCAGGCGCTCAATGCCCTGATGATCTGTCGCAGTCTGGAGCGTGTAGCCGACCATGCCACCAACATCGCGGAAGACGTGATCTTCTGGGTGCAGGGAGCGGATGTACGCCACCACAAGAGCATCATCGCCAAGGCTGGCGATGTGCAAACATTCCATTGAGAGCAGTTTGCCGGCCGGCGGAAGCTTAGAGCGTGTTTCTAGTGATCGGCTGAAGCTGAAATCCGCACACCCATGCCGTTGAGCCTGCTCCGGGCGCGCGCCGCTTCCGGTGTTTGCGGATGGCGCTGAATGAGCAGGCGCAGTTCGCGAATGCCCGCGTCCCGCTTATTTTGGGCCAGCAGCGCCTCGCCTTTGTGCAGCTGTGCCGCGGGCGCCTTTGCATTGCCGGCGAACCCTTCCAGCACCGCGTTGTAGTCGTTGATCGCCTTCGCGTAGTCCTGCTGCTGATAGGCGATCTCCCCCAGATAGAACTGGGCGGTGCCTGCCAGATCATCGAGCGGATAATAATGCACGACATCGCCGAATTCGCTGGCCGCCAGCGGATACCGCGCTGCATTGTAGTCGCGTACTGCCGCCTGGAAGGTCTCCTGGAGCGGTGGGGTCTGAGGTGCGCTCGGCGTCGAGGGCGTGTTGGCGGACTGGCCGCCGGGCGGAGGAAATATTCCTGGCGGCGGCGTATTACCCGATGGCTGCTGTGAACTGTCGCCTTGCGGCGCAGGCGTAGCGCCTGAGCCCGGCGATGCAGTGCCGGGCGGCTGGCTCTGAATATTTTGCAGCTGCGCCTGCAGATCCTGCACGGTTTTGCTCAGCTTGTCGATGCGCGTCTTCAACTCATCGACAGAATCATTCAAGGATTGCGTCTGTCCGGAAGCCGCATCCAGCTTGCCGTTGAGCGCGTCGCTTTGCGCGGCAAGTTTTTTCTGCAGGTCATTGACGGCCGCTGTCATCTGATTGGCTTCGTCCGCTGTTTGCTGCGACAGGTTCTGCAGGACGCCGAAGCGGGTATCCAGCGTGGATTGCAGCCGCTGCACCATGTCCAGCAGTTGCTGCACTTGAGTTTGCAGCTCGACGATCTCCTTGGAAACCGCGTGTGCAGGCACGCCGGCCGGAGCCAGTACGAGCACAAAAGCTGCCGCTGCCAGAAGACGATTACGAAATGCAGGGAATCTCAACATAACTTCACCATTTTAAATCGTGCTGTCAGCTCTCAGCTTGTTCTTGTTACGGCCATAGCTGTTGCATCAAGCAGCAGCACGATCGAGCTGAAGGCTGAGAGCTGACGGCTGATTCACTACTGGTCGATCGAGAATCCGGCGCGCCGGTTCAACTGCCAGCACTGCTCGTTGGACTCGGTGCAGAACGGTTTCTCCTTGCCATAGCTCACTACGCGGATGCGATCGGCTGCAACACCAGCCGTGACCAGCGCGTTTTTGGCAGCGGTAGCGCGATTCTGGCCCAACGCCAGGTTGTACTCGTCCGATCCGCGCTCATCGCAATAGCCGCCGATCACAATCTTGATATTCGGGTGGCTGGTCAGGTAACTGGCGTCCTTGGCCAGCGTGGCCTGCGCATCACTGCGGATATCGTAGACGTCGTAATCGAAGAAGATATCCTGCACGTTCGCCTTGAATTCTTCTTCTTCGCTCATGGTGTTGGTGGGAACGGGGACCGCCGGCGGTTGATTCACGGTTACGCGCGCAGACGCATCGGCCGTGCCGCCGTCGCCGCGGGCCACCAGGTGATAGGTGATCGATTCAGTCGGCGTTACTGTCTTTACGCCGGAGGTGGGCACGTCTCCAATTCCATCGATCGACACGGAATTGGCGTCCGTGGTGTGCCAGCTAAGCTGCACCTGGTCTCCGGCCGAGATGACCGTCGGCGCAGCCGTGAGCTGCGCAGTGGGTGCGGCGGTCGCTGGCGGAGCGGATGCTTGCGGTGCGGGTGCGGGCTGTTTCTTCTTGCAACCGGAAACAGCGGTCAAGGCAACAAGCAGAGCAACGGGAACAAAAATGCGAGTACGTAATTTCAAGAGATGACTCCTTCCGTAAATTCAGAAAGTCTTCCGGGCGTTTGAAGCCGCGCTTAACCGAGAGCCGCCGCTAGTGGCCGTGCCTTTTGCGTCTCCTGCAAATCCAATCTTGCCTCGCAGCGGATTTTGAGTGGAAATCTTTTCCGGCCTGTGTCGCTCCGAAACTTAAATTGTGATTGTCAAACCCCAGTCGAGCCCTTTTAAAAAACAAATCACTCGATCGAGGCACCGACTTGCTCAATGCTCCG
>JASHQE010000026.1 GCA_030037705.1 Acidobacteriaceae bacterium
ACTGAGGCAATCCTCATTTGCTCCTGCACGCGCTCTTGCGAGCACCCGATCAAGTATTTTTGAGCGTTATTCGCTCCTTGCATGAACAACTGCAAAAAGCTAAGGAAGGCTGCGACTAACAGGGAAGTACCGAACTGTTCCGTACCGATGCAGCGGCTGTTACACCATGCAAATGATTGAACCATTTGACGATGTGAAGCACGGCGCGGGCTTGCTGTTACACATTTACAACAGCGTTACAGAGCGGTTATCATTCACAACTGTCCATAATGATGATCGTGTCGGGGGGCAATCATGATCATTCAGCCGGTTTCCGAACACCTCGCCAAGCATGAGGAACGCGTTGAACTCGAGGCTGTGGAGAACGCTCTGGGCCAGAATTCCCGGCTAGCTCACCTTCTCCGCTATCTTTGCGAGAAATGTTTGAATGGAGAAGACGATCAGCTTACGGAATTCAATATTGCTACGGAAGTGTTGGGGCGCTCAAAGACTGTCTTTGACCCCGGGGAAGACTCGATTGTGCGGGTTGAGGCACATCGGCTAAGAAAGCGATTGAAGGAGTTTTACGAGGGCGCGGCCAAAGACCATCCTGTACACATCTCCATTCCCCTTGGAACCTACGTTCCATCGTTTACGCGCCCGGCAAGCGAGACTCTCACCCCGGGGTCAAGCCCGCCAGGCATACCGGGGCATGTGGCCGGTATAAGTTCTCCCGCCGGTGCAGCAATAGGACAACAGCGCCGTCGAGAGCCAGGTTCATCAGCCGCTTTCTTATGGCTGAGGCGCCCCCGCAACTGGTTCGCGCTATTGGCGGTCGTGCTCCTGGGTTCCGGGGCCATTTTCTACACAATCTCGCGTTTGCATCCTAGAGCGCAAATTGCATCTCGGGCAGGCAGCCCAGCGGCAATAGCGGCGCCGCCGACCGGGCTGGTTGGTGTCCCTGCTCCAGCCGCGGTGCCTCTTCGCCTGCTGGCGGGCTACAGTGGACCACCCGAAACAGACAGCGCGAATGAGGTTTGGAACGCCGACCGGTACTTTCACGGCGGTGGACCGTGGCGCCGTTCTGATGCATCAGTTGCCAGGACCAGCGATTTCCTCCTCTTCGAGCATTGGCGCAGTGGCGACTTCTCCTACGACATCCCTCTCCAGCCCGGCGTCTACGAACTACACCTCTACTTCGTTGCCTCAGAAGCATCGAGCGACAGCCTCCGCAGCTTCGCCGTCAGGATTAACGGCGCGCTAGTTCTGTCGGGATTCGATATCAACTCCGATGCCATGGGTGAGAACATTGCCGATGAGCGTATCTTCCGCGACGTTTCCCCCGCTGCCGACGGCATGCTGCACGTCAGCTTTGCCAACGAACGCGTCGCTCCGCAGATCAACGCCCTCGAAGTGTTGCCAGGGATCCCGCACAAGCAACTCCCTATCCGGCTCATCATGCAGTCAACCCCGTACACCGACCACAATGGTCAGTCTTGGCATCCCGATGACTACTTTCTGAATGGCTGGCTTTCCGATCAGCGGGAGGAGATCCCCGGCTCTTCCGATCCGGATTTGTTTTCCACAGAACGCTACGGGCATTTCAGCTACGCCATTCCCGTCGATACCCGCGACCGGTACACGTTGATTCTGCATTTTGTCGAGCGTTACTTCGGCGAGCAAAACGGCGGTGGCGCAGGGAGCCGCGTATTTCGCGTTATGTGCAACGGCGAGGTTTTGCTGGATAACTTCGATATCTATAAGGAAGCAGGGAGCCTGCATGTGCTTACCAAGACGTTTTATCATCTCAAGCCCTCGGCGCAGGGCAAACTCAACCTGACCTTCGAGCCCATCCGCAACTCTGCTACAGTTTCAGGCATTGAAGTTCTGGATGAATCCCAATAAAGAGCGAAAATCCGTCGCTGTGCCTCGCCAAAATTCAATCCGGGTGCAAACTGGCTTGTGCTTAACGGTCAAGACACTCGCTTAGGGGTATGAATCGCATTGAACGATGCACTCCACCAGGCCGGATTGAAATAACGGTTCTCGGAGAATTCAAAGACGAATCGAACAATGGCGTTTGGCCGTTCTTGGCGCAGCATCTTCTTGGGCACGGCATGCGAACCTATCGCGGGCCCACCGCAGATACTTCCTGGCGTAGCGCCCGTGTGGAGGCATTGGCCCTTCTCAGCTCCGTTCCTGGTCTGCCCCAAATTCTGGAGGTTTATCGCGATTATCTGAGACCCAACGGTCTCGCTCCGACTCGCAAACTTGTGAAGCGCGCGGCGCGTCTCTGCCGGAATCTCGATTTTCGGCACGCCTACCTAACCATCGAGTCTCTGTCGGGTCCTGATGAGATGTGGTACTTCAACGGGTTCCAGTCGCAAGACGAAGTCGAAAAGATGAGTCGGGAATACGAGCAGAACACGAAATTAGAGATGGCCCTCCAAAATATCGTCCAACAAAAAGTGCCGCTTGAACGTGCGGAGTCCACCGACGAGTTTGTCAAATATCGTTCCGACTTGAGCCGCGGGGAACCTTGGATTGTTGGGCGAGGCCGCTTCCTTGTGGTCGTATTCTTCGATGGCTTTCCGCCATTCGATGGCACCGTTGCCCGTCCAGCCGGAAGGCTCGAAACGCGTGTGCGAGAGTTTCTCGCACAGCACTTTCAACGGCACCCCATGCTGAAGACTGACCGAAACCACCGTCCCGAAACACTCCATCAATCCCGCGATGGTTGATCCGGCCTTCGCCATGCGAATGAAAATCTCGCCCGGCTGGCCATTCGGATAGAGCCCGACCGTGAGGTACCCTTCATGTCCTCCGAAGGCGAAGTGATGTGTGATCGCCGAGCGTTCATCTTCAAGCCGGTGGCGGTTTGCCGCGGGCGGACCGGAGAGTTCGGGAACCGCTCCTGGCGCTTTCTCTGTCAACTGAATGCGATTGTCGGTGCCGGCCACATCGAGTGAATTCGAACGGTCTCCACTAGAGCCTTGGATGGCTGGTTTCACGGGTTCCATCACTTGCCTCCTCGACCGGCGGGGAAACTTGCGTCTTCATCGCACCAGAGCTTTAAAGGGTTTGTACCCCCAGGCAGAGATCCGGTCAAATGTGCCGGGAAACGCTCGGCTCGAATTCGAGCCGCGTTCAGAACAGCGATCCCTGGACCGGCGTGACAGGGGTCTGCTCCTCTGCTGCACGAGCAAGCTCCGTTCGCCCATCGCTCCCAACTTCCGGTATCCAATGTATCGAACCAAGCGATTTCTCTTGAACTCTCTGGCGGGAAAATAGTGCTCATCCCTTAGTCATCTGCGCACCGGCCACTTCGCGAAGGAGGTTTGTGGAAGGCCACGAGTTTCCGGCCAGGGGGGCGCAGCGCAATTGGGGATAGCTCAAGAGAGCACGGGTTGCGAAAGCTGAAACTCAGTCAAGGCCACAAACAGGAAGTGCGCGTCGAGGACCAAGAACGCAACTGAGAGCATATGCCGCCTGCTCAACCAAGCGTCAACCGTTTGTCGAGGACTGGGACGCCGGGCAGGTCTCCTACCGCGCTCGCCGCATAAATGAGCAGATGCCTGGTCGCCTCGCTCAAAGAGTCCAAATCCCCACCCTCAAAATAAACCAGCGCTTTCAGACACTCGCTCGGCTGAAACGCTGGGCCAAACAACGAACGCGCAGCACCTAATCCTCGCGCCAACGAAACACCACCGCCCAGAAGAGCGGCGACATCGAGGTAGTCTTTGGCCTCGACTCTTTGCAGCAGAACTTTCACCTTGGTCGCGAGGAGATCTTCCAGTGACGCAACCTGGACAATCCCATCGTCCGTCCATTGCGGTTCTCCGACACGGCCAAAGGTAATAGAGCCGAAGAAGGAGAGCTTAACCGGACGCTGATTAGAACCATCTAGAATGGCTAGGACCGTGAGGGTATCTGGAGCGTCCTGCAAGACCTGGGCAGCGCGGAGAAACGGAAGGTGTTTCTCCAGCGATGAACGGTCGAGTGCACGCTCGGTGAAGAAATCGAAGTCGATCGACGCTCGATGGCCCACGCGGAGCGCAATAGCCGTTCCACCGTAGAGTGCCATCCCGAGGTCGGCGATCGGACCGAGCCTGGGCCACAACCGCAGCTGCGTCTCGGGCAATATCTCAAG
>JASHQE010000212.1 GCA_030037705.1 Acidobacteriaceae bacterium
GTGGTGATTCCAGTGAAGTGGTACGCCATTGCGGCCATCTATTTCACCGTGCTGGTTTCGACAATCTCTGCGGTCGATTACTTCATTGGCTTCTGGAAAAAAATCGACCACGCCTCCAAGGACCGCCGCAAAGCGGCTGTGCTCTCCCGCGGCAAAAGCGCCAGCATTATCCGGTAGGGAACTAGGGAACAGTGGTCAGTTAACAGCGATTAGCTATCAGTTGTCAGCTCTAAATATGTCAGTGTCTTCATAAGGACTGACTACTATTCACTGTCCACGAATCACTGCTCTCACTGTCCCAACTGATACCGCACTTCGGCGAGCGCGGTTTGATACGCATAGCGGGCACTGGTGTATTCGATCTCTGCCTGAGTTTGCGCCAACTGCGCCTGCGTTAGCTCCACGATGCTGCTGAGACCGATCTTGTAGCGCGCCTGCGCCAGATCCAGAGAGAGATTCGCCTGGTTCAGCATGCCCTGCGTCACGCCGATGCGCTGAAAGGCAGCCTGCGCATTCAGCACTGCGGTGCGTACATCGCGCGCGATCTCGTCGCGCAGGTTGCGCGTCTTCTCCTGATCGGCCTGCGCGCGCAGTTTGGCTTCCTTCTCTTCGGCGTTGAACAGAAATCCATTGAAGACGGGAATGTTGATGTTGGCGCCTGCCGCGCCATACCAGGAAGATTGAATCTGATCGGCGCGCACAGGAGTGTCTCCGGCTGCCGCAAGAGCCGAGACCGTTGGCATCCACAGGTCGCGCTGCGCCTTGGTGTACTGCTTTGCGGACGTGTACTGGTCATTTAAAGCGGCAAGATCAGGCCTGGCGCTCATGGCTGTCTGCACGAGCGGCTCCGGATCTTGAGGGGCGGGCGGTGGATTACCGTCCGTTTCATCCACGAGAGTGTATTGTTGATCGGCCTCCGAGCCCAGCACGTCATTCAATGCAGCCATGGCCGCCTGCGCATGGTTCTTTGCGTCCACCAGCATCAGATCGGCCTGCGCAATTTGTACATTGGCAAAGCTCAGGTCTAGGTCAGATTTGATCTTCGACTTGGTCAGCGCGGTCACCTGGTCGCCGGTAGCCTGCCGCTGCGCTACCGTCTGTTCCGCTACGCGCAGCACAGCCTGCGCCGTGAGCGTCTGATAGAAGGCCTGATCCACGGTCAGCTTGATATCGAGTTCGGTCGCCCGCTCGCTTTCAAGCTGGGCCCTGGCGTTTGATTGCGCGCTCAGCACCAGGTTGTGCGTGCGCCCGAAATCCGTGATGAGCTGGCTCACGGTCAATCCGCCTGCGGCGCGATCATAGATCGATGGATTGTTAAGACTGCCCGCGGTGATGCGGCTGTATCGATGCGCGCCGACGGCCGTCAGATCGCCGCTCGCGGTCGGCAACTCGGCGGAACGCGCCTCGCGTGTCATCTGGGCCGAGGCGAGAGCCAGCAACCGCATTACGCTGATGTTCGGATTGCTGCGGATCGCAATCTGTTCAGCCTGCTCGACCGTCAGTTTGGATCCCATGTCGGCCGGTTGCGCTCCGCTCGATGCTGCGCCATTCGTTTGCGCGCCCGGCGCAGGAGCCTGCGTCGCCGGAGCAGAAGATGGCGCGGATTCAGCGAGCAGATGAATCTGGGGAGCAGCCGGCAAGCCGGACTCCTGCGCGAAAATCGCTCCGGCGTATCCGGCCACAAGCAGAACCGCGCCCGCAGCGCGCAGCCCTCTCGCCCTTTGTTTATGCATGCTTTCCGCCCTCCGCAACGGCGGCTTCTTTCCCGTATTGGCTATGAATCAGCAAGTAGACCGCTGGAACCAGAAAGACTGTGACGGCGACCGAGAGAGCCAATCCGCCGATGACAGCCCGCGCCAGCGGTGCGTACTGTTCACTGCCGGCTTCGAGGCCAAGGGCCATGGGAATCATGCCCAGCAGCGTGGCCAGCGAGGTCATCAGGATGGGCCGCAGGCGGATCTTGCACGCATGGACCACGGCATCGAGCAAAGTCTGTCCTTGTTCGTGCAAAATGCCCGCGAACTCCACGATGAGAATGCTGTTCGAGACCACAATGCCGGTCATCATGATCACGCCCATCAGCGACATGATGTTGAGCGTGCTGCCGGTGAGGAGCAGGATCAGCACCACACCGGCCAATCCGGGTGGAATCGCCATGAGGATGATGAAGGGATCGATGAACGAGCGGAACTGCGCCATCAGGATCAGGTAGACGAGGAGAACGGCGATGATGAGTCCGACGCCGAAGTCGTGGAACGCCTGATTCATGCTCACAACCGCACCACGCACATCGATGACAGTGTTGCGGTCACGCGGAGTGTTGGCCACCAGCTTGTCGATTTCCGCGCCGATCTTTTGCAGCGCTTCGGTCTTGGGTGCGACGTAGACGTCGATGACACGGCGAATCTGGTAGTGGTCCACTTCCGTTGGCGTATTGATTTGCTGGATATTGGCGACTTCTCCCAATGGCACATAACCGGACGTGTGATCGCTGCGGAACAGGTCCGGTCCTAAGGGATTGGCGAACTGGCCCTGCTGCATGGGGCTGAAACCCGCAGGACGTACCCCGCGCAGAGGGATATTTTTCAGATCCTCCATAGACATATGATTGATCCACCGGTTTGCGTATTGCACAGTGACCATGTAGTTATTGCCGCTGTGTGGATCGATCCAGTAGCTGGGCGCCACCATGCCGTCGGAGGTGAGTGCGGTGATGACGTTGTTGACGATGTCCTTGGCGGAGAGACCGACAAGGCTGGCGCGCTCGCGATCGATGTTCAGCGCGATGCCGGGATAGTCGAGGTTCTGCGGAATATAGACACTGCTCACATTGGGCAGGGTCTTGATCTTGGCTGCCAACGATTGAGCGAGCGCGTATGCTCCATGCATGTCGTTCGAGTTGATCTGGATATCGATCGGAGCGGGCAATCCCTGATTGATCACGCCATCCACCAGACCGCCGGCCTGAAAATAAGTGGAGAGTTCCGGCATCTGTTGCGACAGCTTAGCCTGCACGCGCCGCATGTACTCGTAGCTGCCGATGCTGTGATCTTCCTTGAGGCTGGTCTGTACGAAGGCCGTGTCCATGGAAGCGTTCGTGGTAAAGATGGCGGAGAGATCGGGATAGACGCCGATGTTCGAAACGATCATGCCCATATCGCGCGGCTTCACCACGCTGCGGATGACATTTTCGACCTTTGCGATGTAGTCGTTGCTGACCTCGAGCCGCGTGCCGCTAGGCATGTGCACGTCGATCACAAACTGGCCAGGATCGGTGCGCGGGAAGTAGGCGCGGCCGAGAAAAGGGAACAGGCCGACCAGAATAACGGCCAAGCCGCCAAGGAGCACAGTTGTGGTGAGAGCGGGCCTCTGCAGCACGCGGAAGGCAAGCACTTCATAGCGATTGAGGAATTCCTGAAAGTACTGGTTGAAGCGATTGAGAAAGCGTTGGAAGAGCGATTTTCTGCGGCTGCCGCTCTCTTCTTCGGCTCCGTGGTGGTCCAGCCGGATGAAGTGGGCGCAGAAGAGCGGCACCACGGTCATGGCGAAGAAGTACGAGGCGAAGATGGAGAGCACCACGCCCAGGCCGAGCGGCGTGAAGATGTATTTGCTGATGCCGGAGAGAAATGTGACCGGGAAGAAGACGATCGAAGTGGTCGATGTGGCTGCCAGCACAGCCAGTGCAACCTCCATGCCGCCTTTCTCCGCCGCTTCGTAGGGCGGCGCGCCCATCTCCATAAAGCGGAAGATGTTCTCGAGGACCACGACCGAATCGTCGATGAGGCGCGAGAAGGCCAGAGCCAATCCGCCGAGGAGCATGGTATTGATGGAGCCGCCCATGGCATTGGTCAGCAGCAAGCACACCAGCGCGGAGAGAGGAATCGACAGCATCACGGCAAACGTGGCGCGCGGGCTGCCAAGAAAGATGAGGATCATGATGCCGGTGAGGACCAGGCCGATCGTGGCTTCTTTGACCAGGTTCTTGATCGCCAGCTTCACAAAAATCGACTGATCGAAGACCACCGCCGTTTTGAGCGATTCGGGAATGTCGACCAGGTGCTTGATCGCATCTTTCATGCCATTCACGATGGTGATGGTGTTCGAGTTGCCGCCCTGCTTGAAGATCGGCACGTAGACCGAACGCTGGCCATCGATGCGCACGATGTTGTATTGCAGCGCGCCCGAGTCTTCGGCCTTGCCCACATCAGCCACGAGCACAGAGGAGTTCCCCACGGATTTGAGCGGCATCTCATTCATCGAGTTGGCGTCAGGGAACTGGCTGTTGGCATAAATGTTGTAGTCTTTGGAACCGATGCGCACGTCGCCGGCAGGCAGAATGAGGTTTGAGTCATTGACGGCTTGCACCACATCATTCAGGCTGAGGTTGCGCGCCTCGAGTTTGAGCGGATCGACGTAGATCTGAATCTGGCGATAGGTGCCTCCATACGGCTGTGGAACGGACGCTCCCTGGACATTCGAGATTTGGTTACGAACCTCGAACTGCGCGAGGTCTTTTAAGTTCGTTTCATTCAGACCTTTTCCTTTGAGCGTGACGAGGCACACGGGCTGCGTGGAAGCGTCCATGCCCAGCACCACGGGAGGCAAAGTGCCCGGCGGCAATCGCCGCAGGTCGGCCATGGCGAGATTGGAAATGTTGCTCAGAGCGGCGTTGGGGTCTGTTCCCGGTTTGAAGTAGATCTTGATGAGGCTCACGCCGGTGAGAGAGCGCGATTCGCTGTGGTCCACATTGGCGGCCAGCGTAAAAAAACGTTCGAAGGTGTTGGTTATATCAGCTTCAATCTGCTGCGGCGGCATGCCGTTGTAAAACGTGGCCACGACAACCACGGGCATGTCAATCTTCGGAAAGAGGTCCACCGGCATACGTTTCGTATTGACGATGCCGACCAGTCCCACCATCAGGCAGAGCATGAGAATGAAGTAGGGAAACTTGAGAGCAAACTTCGGCATCAGCGATCGCCTCCCGCGCTCTCTTCGGCTTTCATGTCGATGGTGCCGCCGGTCTCGTATGTGGTTTCGGAGGCTTGCGAGGACGCGAGCAGCGGGTTTACCTCCTCACCCTCCTGATACTTATCCTGGCCTCCGATCAATACGCGGTCTCCGGGCTGGAGGCCTGACTTGATCTCCGCCAGTTTTGTTCCTTCCAGGCCCACGGCGACGGTGCGGATGTGCACCCGGTTGTTGCCGTCGATCCCATACACGGTCTGCTCGTGTTGCGCATTCAGGACCAGCGCTTCCATAGGGATGGTGATCGCGTTCTTTGCACTCGCAAGCTGGAGCAGCGTGTTGGCGTACATGCCGGGGGTAATCGATAAGTCCCTGTTTTCAACGTCGACTTCCGTTTCCATGGTTCGCGTTTCAAAGTTCACGCTGCGTGTGAAACGTACGATCCTGCCGGTAAACGATCGCCCGATGGCGTCTACGCGCACGCTGAGCATGTCTCCCTGATGGATGAACTGCACATCGTCCTCCGGCACGGGCACACGCAGGCGCAGCAGCGTGCTCTGCGAAAGGCGCACGATGGGGAGCGAGGAATTATTCGAGGTGGTGCCTCCCTGGATCAGTGCCCCCGTATCGGCATAACGCCAGATCACTACGCCAGAGATCGGGGCGATCACGTTCGTATAGTTCTCAAGCGCCTCCACGCGCTCATTGTCGGCGCGCGAGGCTTCAGCATGTTGTTGCGCCGCGGCCATTGCTGCTTTGGCCGCATCGACCTGCGCCTGCGATGAAAGATCCTTTGCCTGCGCATCGTCCAGTTCCTGTTGGGCAATCAGCCCCGGACGCGTGGCCGCCGCCTGTTCCAGCCGGTCGTATTCGGCGTGGAGGGCCGCGTGCATGGCCTCCGCGCTATCGATCTCGTGCTGCGCGCGTGTAATCTCCTGCTGGCTCTGCTTCTGCTCAAAGGCGGTCTGCTCTACCTGTGCCTTCAATTCCGGGACCTCCAGAACCGCCAGCGTCTCGCCTTCGCGCACACGATCGCCGATGTCCACATTGATGCGCTTCATATATCCGCTTACCTTGGGGTGCACATCCACAACCTGATAGGGCTGAAATTGTCCTGCGAGTGTGAGCACGTGCGTAATGTCGCCTCGCTGTGCTGTGGCGACGCGCGCCGAAGGAATCATGGACGCAGCGGCGTTGCCGGAATCGGAGTGACACGCAGTGATGCCGGCGGTTGCGCCGAACAGCAAGGCTGCGCATAAAATGAGTGGGATTTGCCTATACATGCCGGTCATGCTCTCGCTTCTCTGCTCCTCTTTTTCATCGTGAGCCCGAGTCAAAATAGAGATCGAACCAAAAGCCGCAGGGAAAGGCGCCGGTTCGGCCACTCGGACCCATCGCCGGATGGATCATGCGGTCTTTACGAGTGAGCACCGAGGGCCCTTGTCTGCAGTACGGCCGCAACCGGACCGGTTGCGGTGCGTGATCGAAACAGCCGGATGAAAGAAGCCGGTGCTTACGCTGTCGACGACACGGAACGCGCGTGTGCTGTCGAACGCAAGACCGCTACGGACTAAGATGCAGACGGAAAATTAAGAGAGCGCGGGGGGCGGACGGAAGAATATCGAGGGAGAAAAGAAGGCTGCCCGGGCCAATGGAAGGGGATCGCGCAGGGTCGCATTGCGGGCCGGCATCTCCGCAAGCCAATTCGTGGGAAGTGTGGCAAGCGCGATAAAGGAAAGGCCCGGATGAATCGGGTCCGGCACAGGAACGCCGTGTTCAACAATTCTCGGCATGTCTGCGGGCAGCGCTTTTGCGGCGCGCACGTCGCTTCCCAATCCAACGATCGGCCCATACCACGCGGTCTTTGCTTCCACCGCAAAAATCACTGCCAGCAGACATAAGACGCATGTCAGGGCAACGCGGTACGGGGTTGGGGAAGCGGAACGACTACCGGCCATAATCGCAGTCTATCATGCGGCTTTTGCAGCCTGCTCACGGCTGCATAGAGCCTGACGTATCTTTACGTTGTATTCAGACGTGCAAGCTGCCGAAAAGTTGCGAACGGCCCGCTTCCATCCCCCCCGCTCAAATCATGGAATGGCAAGTTGTGAGGAAGCGCACATGATCCTCGCACGAGTCTTTTCACGAAGACAGGAAAAGATATCTTTGTCGCCACGCACGGCATGGCGGCAAGCGACACACCGTCGTGACCGCATACGGCGAGGCGTATGCAGGGACGAAGAAAAACGCCGAATCCTGACGAGCGTGGTGTTTTTCTGGTGCGCCTGATAGGAGGACGGTTTAGCCGGCCCATTCATGGATCTTTTGCAATGTGCCGGCACAGTCCGGTTACCGCTGCGGGATGCGCGTGACCGCATAGCGGCGAGGTCGATCAGCGGTGGGATCCGCGCCCCCCTCCACCACCGCCTTTGCGTGCTGTATAGCAGTCGCGGCAGTAGACGGGGCGGTCGCCACGCGGCTCAAACGGCACCGTGGTCGGTTGTCCACAACCAGAACAAATGACAGGAGTTCCATGAGACGGAGCCGAACGGTAACCGGACCCTCCTCCCTGATCGTTTTTCTTTGCTTGCCGGCACGATTTGCAGCGTTTCGGCGTCGAATAGCCGCGTTCCTGAAAGAACGCTTGATCGGCAGCGGTGAAGGTGAAGTCCTGCCCACAATCGCTGCAGGTTAGTTGCATGTCTCCGGCCATAAGGGTCTCCGTTCAATACTCCTTGTTGGGCAATTGTACAGCCCATTTCATCATTTCCTGCAAAAGATTTGGGGTTTAAATTGATAAACTTAGGCAGAACCATCGCGTTATCCGGCCCGATACGGGCTCCGCGTTATAGTTCCTATGAAGGGAAATCAGGCTTTCCAAGCAGTTACGCCGGGCTGAGACGGGACGTTACTTTCGATGGGGATGGTTTCCAATCCGGCATCCGAGGCGGAATGTATTCGCCGCATCCTGGCTGGCGAAAGGCATCTCTTCCACGAGCTCATCCGGCCCTGCGAGCGGCCCATTTACTTTTTGCTCTCTTCTCTGTTGCGGAACGATACGGAGGCTGAAGACGCAGCCCAGGAGACGGTGATCAAGGTTTTTCGCAACCTGCACCTCTTCCGCGGCGACTCGCAGTTTCGCACCTGGGTGCTTTCCATCGCCCGCAACGAAGGGCTGGGACGGCTTCGCAAGAACGAAACCCGCCGCGAAGATTCGCTTGACGCGCTCACCGATGGCGAGGCCGGTGACTTTACTCCAGCCATTTTGACCAGTTGGCGCGAGGTTCCTACTGAAACGCTTGAGCGCCAGGAGCTTGGAAGTCTGCTGCGCAAGGCCATCGAGGCGCTGCCCGAGATTTACCGTAACGTCGTGCTGCTCAGAGACATCGAAGAGATGGACGTGCGTGAAACCGCCGCGGTGCTCGGTATTTCCGAGGGAGCGGTGAAGGTCCGCCTGCATCGCGCCCGGGCGCTTTTGCAGCGCGATCTGGCGCCAAAGCTGAAAGCGTTTGCACCCAAGCGGGGCAAGCTGTTTGGATGGGCAAGATGAAGATCGACTGCAAACACGTGTGGCAGCACATCTCCGCTTACATCGATGGCGATGTGGACGCGGTGCTGCGCGCCGAGATCGATCGCCATCTTGAAACCTGCGAGATTTGCTCCGCGGTTTTGGATTCGACACGCAATGTCGTCGTCCTGATGGCCGATGACCGCGTCTTCGAGCTTCCCGCCGGCTTCTCGGATCGGTTGCACGCAAGGCTGGATCACGACCTCGCCCTCAACGAAGGCTCGTAGCGTGAGCGTGTAGAGAATTGCGCGCACCGCATCTGAAAAAAACGTCAGCCTGCGCTTTTTATTTGCACCGTTCGGGCCGTCCGGACGTGAGGCCGGTGCAGGACGATATGCGTCCAGGTTTCCGCGCCAACCAGAATCAGCGTGAGCACGGCCATGGCGACCTGCAGGCGCTCCGAGCGGCGCTGTTTGAGTGAGATCTCGCGCCGGCGCCACTGCGCTTCAGGGCGCGCCCGCAACCGCCAGATCCAGAACAGGACAGCCAGATTTACCACCGCGCCTGCCACTGCCAGCGAGAGCATCGGGATGCGGATTGCATCGCGGTGAAAGGCGCGCACCGGCGCCCAGATACTGCTCGCAGCCAGCGCCCCCAGGCCGATGCCGAGACGAATACCATTGATGGTCAGTACCGCCGTGCATAGGCTCTGCAGTAACGCAACTGTCACACTGGCAAACGACACCGCATCCAGACCTTTTGAACTTTCCATAAGACCTCATACGCTCTCAAGGGCACAAACAGGGTAGCGCAGGCGGGGGAAGGGCAGCCAATTCCATTGCGAATGGGCCGCACTGCACCTAGGCCGTATCGACATATAGACCAACTCTAAGTTGCTGAAAAGTGAGTCAAGCACTGTCATGTTGAGCGAAGTTGGGAGCGTTCTTTGCTCCCAACGGAGTCAATACATCCGCGGTTCGTTTCCTGCCGCACGTATTCAATCGAAAACCTGCTAATTTTGCCCATAGGTTATCGGGCTATATGTCGATACGGCCTAGTGACGCAGAGAAAACCGATTCCGGTAGCCAGCAGGTCTATTTTCCCTGTAACCTTTCCAACTAGGCGCGACTCAAAGGTGCGTAACAGACAAAACTGGGAGATCGGTTGCATCGATTCTCTCTTCGCGCCATAACTGCGGAGATCGCTCCGCCCAACCCCAGCGAGGTCTAATCATGAAGAACCAATTCAATGCTCTGCTCCTCACCGCGGCGCTTGCCGGTCTGGCCGGCGGGACCACGGCCGCTGCTCAATCCGCAGTTCAGGGTTCGGCCCAGGCCAACTCGGCGAAGGTTATCAAGGCCGGCTTGCGTTACTCGGGCGCGGCTGACGACACTTCAAAGCACTCCTGTAAGGGCAAAAACGATTGCAAGGGCCAGGGCGGCTGCAAGTCCAGCGACAACGGCTGCAAAGGCAAGAACAGCTGCAAGGGCAAGGGCGGCTGCGCGACGGACGGCTCCAAGATGCCCGGCCTGTTTGCATAAACACCGCGGGATCGGCGGCGGATTCCAATGATCCTGGACTTCCTTTGCCGATCCCATTTCCACAACTGACCACCGAAAACCGTGAACTGACAACTGTCTTCTATGTCCGGCAATCGTTTCAATGCGTATCAGAACCATGGCGTCGGAATCGGTTTGCGCATTCCGCACTACGAACACATCTTTGCGCGCAAGCCGGTCGTCGACTGGTTCGAGGTCATCTCGGAAAACTACATGATTGATGCGGGCCGGCCGCTGGCTACGCTCGATCAGATCCTCGATCGCTACCGCGTGGTGCAGCACGGCGTCTCGATGTACTTCGGCTCGGTGACGGCGCCCGATCCCGAGCATCTGCGCCGGCTCAAGCAGCTCACGCGCCGCACCAAAACGCCCTGGCTGAGCGATCATCTCTGCTGGGGCTCGGTCGACGGCACCTATACGCATGATCTTCTTCCGCTGCCCTATACCTGGGAGGCCGTGCATCGCACCGTCGAACGGGTCCGCATGGTGCAGGACTATCTCGAAATTCCAGTTGCGGTCGAAAACGTGAGCTCCTACGCAGCCTTCACCGCTTCCGAGATGACCGAATGGGAGTTCTTGACCGAGGTGGTGGAGCGCGCCGACTGCGGCATTCTGCTCGACGTAAACAACATCTATGTCTCGGCGATGAACCACGAGTTCGATCCCATGCAGTATGTGAACGCCGTGCCCGCGCACCGCGTGGCGCAGATTCACATCGCCGGCCATTCGAAGTACGAGAAATACATCCTCGATACGCATGATCATCCTGTAATCGATCCGGTGTGGGATTTGTATGCGCGCGCGATCGAACGCTGCGGGCCCACGCCCACGCTCCTCGAATGGGACGATCACATTCCCAGCTTCGATGAAGTGCACGCCGAGGCGCTCAAGGCGAACCGCTATCTGCAGCGCGAGGCGCCGCAGCTTGTCGAGGCCGCATCATGAACCTTGAAGCTATGCAGCGCGCGATGGCCGCCGCCGTGATGCAGCCGCTCACGGCCAGCGAAGGAATGCGCGCACATGCGCCGGATGGCCGCGCCATGACCGAGATTGCCGCGTCGTTCATTGCGCCGAACAGCCGGCTCACGGCCTTCGAGCGCTTAGAGATCTACAACCGCCAGTACTGGTTCCGCGTGCTCGGCGCACTGGCTGAAGATTTTCCCGCGCTGTGTGCGGTTGTTGGCAGCGCGCGATTTGAGAAGCTCTCGGTCGCGTATCTCACCGCGCACCCCAGCCGCTCGTTCACATTGCGCAATCTTGGCTCGAAGCTTGCGGATTGGCTTGTGAGGCATTCTGAGTTTGCCGGCCGCCGCCATGCGCTTGCTGTTGACGTAGCCCGCATCGAGTGGGCTTTTGTGGAAGCCTTCGACTCGGCCGAGCGCCCTCCGCTCTCCCTCCCTCAGATCGCTGCGCTTGATGCGAGCTCGCGGCTTGCGTTGCAGCCGCATCTGCAGCTCATGGCCCTCCAGTATCCGGCCGATAACCTCGTTCTCTCGCTGCATGATCGCGAAAAACGACAGGCGAGCGAGGCCGGCGTTGAACACGAGGAAGAAGCTGCGACTCCCGTCAAATTGCCCCGGCTGCGCCGCCGTCCCACGTGGCTCGCGGCGCATCGAGTTGAATACTCAGTCTATTATCGCCGTCTGGAACAGGAAGAATTTCTCATGCTCACCGCGCTTCATCGCGGCGGTTCGCTCGGACAGGCCATCGAAGACGCATTTGCGCAATCGGCCATCCCTGTGGAGCGCCGCGCCGCACGCGTGCAAGCGTGGTTCGCCAACTGGGCCGAGCTGGGTTGGATCTGCGCTGCCGAGTCTGTAAGTTCTTCATCTCAAGCATTGTCATCCTGAGCGAAAGCCGCGAAGCGGCTGAGTCGAAAGCCTGCCCTGAGCGTAGTCGAAGGGGATCTGCGGTTCGGAGCAGCTTCTTCGCTGCACATGAGGAAAGATTATGTCCACTATCGTTCAAGCCTACGTTGCCTTCATTCGACTCCTGAACCGTCTGCAGTGCCCGCTGTTGCTGGCCATTCGCCTGTACTGGGGATTCCAATTTGCGCAGGACGGATGGGGCAAACTGACGCACCTCAGCCGCGTGACGGAGTTTTTCACCTCGCTCAACCTTCCCGCGCCGCACGCTACGGCGGCTTTGGTTGCCACGGTTGAATTTGCGGGCGGGATTCTGTTCCTGTGCGGCATTGCTTCGCGCCTGGTCTCGCTCGTACTCTTTATCAACATGACCATGGCTTATCTGAGCGTTCCCGATGACCGGACCAACTTCTTCCACATTCTCACCAATCCAAGTGATTTCTACAATGCAACACCGTACACCTACTGGTTCGCTGCGTTGCTCATTCTCATCCTGGGGCCGGGCCGGGTCGCCATGGACACTTGGCTGGCGCGCCGCTTTGCTCCGGACCGCCAAGCCTGAAGATGCGCTATGATTCCCACAACCTTTCCGTAGATTGTGGACTTCATGCGCATCGTGTACATGCTTACCTCACTCGGTATCGGCGGCGCCGAGCGCCTGACGCTGGCGCTTGCGGAGCGCATGAGGGAACGCGGCCACGCTGTCGTCCTTCTTACTTTGCGCCCGCGACTCAAAAAAGAATGGCCGACATCGCTTCCGGTCTTTCGCCTGGGAGTGCGTAAAAATCCGCTCAGCGTTCTGGCTGCATTTTTCCGTGCTCGCCGCTATCTGCATGATCTTCGTCCTGACATCATCCATAGCCATGGTTTTCATGCAAGCATCTTTGCGCGCCCGCTCAAGCCGCTTGTGCCTGTGCCGGCAATCGTCGCAACGATTCACAATGTCTATGAAGGCGGGCGTCTGCGAATGCTTGCCTATCGCTTCACCGACCCCTTGTGCGATCGCATTACGGCCGTCAGCCAGGCGGTCGCGGATCGATTCATCGCATTGAAGGCGATCTCCGCGCGCAAGTGCACCGTGATTCCTAATGCGATCGATATTGCCGAGTTCACTCCCGATCGCTCGCGCCGCGTCCAAACTCGTGCCGCTCTTGGCGCGCACGCCGATTTCATCTGGCTCGCTGCCGGACGCATCGCACCCGCGAAAGATCATTCCAACCTGCTGCGCGCATTTGCCGGACTGCGCGCGTCACAGCCCGGCACGCAGCTCTGGATCGCTGGAGAAGGAACCGATGCTCAGCGTAATTCCCTTCAATCGCTTGCAGCGCTGCTTGGCGTCAACGGCTCTGTGCAATGGCTCGGCCTGCGCCATGATATGCCTGCCTTGCTCGACGCAGCCGATGCTTTTGTGTTGAGTTCAGCCTGGGAAGGAATGCCTCTGGCGTTGGCGGAAGCCATGGCCATGGAAAAGCCGGTGGTCGCAACCGATGCGGGTGGTGTCGGAGAACTGGTTGGTGAGACCGGTATTCTCGTTCCACCGCACAGTCCGGAGCAGCTTGCTCGAGCGATGTGCTCCGTCATGATCAAAGACGAAGAAGCGCGCCAGGCGCAAGGCCGCGCCGCACGGCAGCGCATCGAGCAAAATTTTTCGATGGAATCACGCGCTGCCGATTACGAAGCGTTCTACACGGGTTTGCGCAGACCTGTGGCTTGAGGAGCGAAGGAGGCCGAAGCATTGCGCCTCGGCCCTTCTGTATGGATTGTTCTCAAGACGCCTTAAAATTGGAAGGCTGCCTGGAAAAAGATCCTGCGCGCCGCCGATCCCGAGGGCGAAGCAAACATGCCGCTGGCCAGGTGAGTCGACACATCGAATCGGCTGCCCGGTCCGGTGATTCCCGTGGTTGGATTCAACGCTGGAGCCACGGTTCCTGATGGCGTTCCCAGGTTGATGTCGTTAAACAGGTTCAACGCCTGCGCACTGAACGTAAGCGAGTACTTGCGGCCGGTATTCCCTATACCTCCGCGCATTCCACCGCCGCCGCCTCCGCCGCCGAAAGGACCACCGAAGCCGCCGCCAAATCCGCCACGGCCGCCGCGGCCGCCTCCGCCCGGCGGTCCGCCGCGCGGGCCGCCATCACCCTGCGGAGGGCCGCCGCTCGACTCCACCTTTGGCCCGATGCCCCAGGAACGGCTCAGCCGCAGATTCAGCGCGATATTGGCCGGACCGGTGCCCGTGTCGGGCCCGATAAGCGTCTCTCCAGCCTGTGGATTGGTGTCGAGGCAGCCGAACGAAGAAAGCGCGTATTGCGAAACTGCCGTTCCGGCAACGCACGCGGACGAGGCTACAAGTCCCGGGCGGTCGTTGAAGAAATTGTCGCCGGTTAGATCGTTCGCTGTCGTAATGTCAAACGGCTTGCCCGCCTGCGCAATGAGAAATGGATTGAACGTGAGTCCCCATGGGCCGGTGTAGTTGCCCATCAGGAAAAGAAATTGCGGACGAACGAAGGCTGCGCGGCCATAATCCAGGCTCAGGTCATAGGAATTGGATGGATTCGATCCTGCTCCGCCGTCTGAGTTTGCGCCGGACCAGTTATAAAAACCCGTCAATCCAAAGTTGGGTGAGAACTGCGCGCGAATGTTTACGATGATCTGGTTTTCCTTAAAGACAGCCTCGGGGAAATACTGGTCGACGATGCCGATATTGGGGTTCACCCGCGGCCGTCCCGCGGCGGCGCTATAGTAGACGCCTGATACCGGTTCATACGGATTCGCGTCCCGCACCACAAGCTGATGCACGCCGAAAGAGCGCAGGTAGGTGAATGTCAGCGTGGAGGTCTTTGTGAGCTGCCGTTCCAGGCTGGCCCCGAACTGCTCCGTGTACGGCGCACGATAGCTCGGCGAGATGGTGTCGATTTGCGGCGCCACCGCGCTGCCGGTACCGCAGGAGGCAAGATTGATCGAGCTCAGGCTGGTCGAGGTGTAGCAGGTGGGGTTGTCGATGACGGTCTGCTTCTGGCTGCTTGCGGTGCCATTATACTGCTCCAGATTCATCAGGTCTTGAATCTGGAACCGGTCATAGAAGAAGCCAAAACCTCCGCGCAGCACCGTCTTTGCCTGCTTGCGGTTTTTATGCCCGTCCAGCGCGTAAGCAAAGGCGACGCGCGGTCCCCAGTCGCTGTGATCCGCGGTGTGATTCTGGGTCTCCCAGCGCAAGCCTCCGGAGAGCGTCAGGCTGGGATTGAACTTCCAGTCATCCTGGAAGTAGAGCGCACCGTCGAAGAGATTGCCTGCGAAGGCTTCCGGGCCAGTCGTGTAGGTAAGGTTGTTCGGCGTGCACTGGCCCGGCGCTCCGGTGCTTGTGGGCGGGCAGTTCGCGGCGATCTGAGCTACCGTCTCACCCGCCGCCAGGCCGTTCAGGGTATCGATGTATGCGGCCAGGGAAGGGAAGCTGAAGCTGCCGTTGAAATTGGAATCCGTCGAGGTTGCCTGCCGGTTGTCGCGCAGCCATGCGCCGAACTTGATGGCGTGTGTGCCGGCTGTCATGGTTGTGATGTTCTGCAACTCGAAGTGGTCGGCGTGACCGGTAGAAGACTGCGCCCCATTGCCGCCTCCGGAGAAATAGTTAGGAACTCCGACAGTGGGCGCGGTACTCACCGGTGTCTCGGAAGTGATCTGGCGCCGGTATTCGAAGCGCGTCTCGTTCACTACCCGGTCGTTGATAATCTGCGAATCGCTCACCTGCACCGTGTGTTCGATCGTGTCCGAAGTTGCATTTTGACTGGGCAGGGAGGTCGATCCGATATCTCCGCTCACGTTGTTGCGGAAGAACTGGTAGCGCAATGTCAACGTGTTCTTCTGGCCCAATTGAAAATCAAGCCGGGGCGAGACTTCCGTATGCGTTGCGGGCGTGAACAGGCCGCCGGAGATCGTAGTCGGCACGTAGGCGTTGGTCGTTGGATCGAGCACGGCCGTATTGGCCGTGTAGATGCTCGCATCTTGGTTGTTGCGCTGTTCTACGCTGAAGAAGAACGAAGCTTTCTTCGAGAGCGCTCCGCTCAGCGTTCCGTTCACCATGATGCTGTGATACGGAGGAATGGTCGATGTGAACGGATTGCCGGTGTTGAAGGAGCTGTCATTGCCCATGCCGAAGAACCGGCCGTGCAGCTTGTCGGTTCCCGGCTTGGTGAGAATCTCAATGCGACCGTAGCCCAGCCGGTCAAATTCGGCTGAGAACGGGTTCTGGTTGATGCGAATCTCGCGGATCGCCGACTTGGGCGGCAGTTGCCCGCCGGTGAAACCGTCAATATAAATTTGGCCGCCATTTGGTCCGGCAGATGGACCGGCGAGCGCCGTCAGCTCATTTGAAAGCTCATCCGGATCGTCCGACAGGGCATCGAGGTCCTTGTCCTTGAGAATGATCGAATTCGAATTTTCGCCGGCCTCAACGCTTACCTGCGGTCCGCCCTCATCGGAGACGACGACCTGCTGCTCGGTCGTTTGAATTGTCATCTTGATGTCGACGATCTTCGCCTGGCCCGGATTCAGTTGGATCGGCGTGGAGACGAACGGCGCAAAGCCCTGATACGTTGCCTGGATCACGTAGCTGCCTGCTGCCAATCCGCGCACCTGGTAGCCGCCGGCTGCGTCGGCGCTGGCATTGCCCACAGGCCTGCCCTGCGCGGTGGTAACCGATACCTGTGCGCCCGGGATCAGTGCGCCGCTGGGATCGGTGACGTGCCCCCGCAGCACGGCCGTGTTCGCAGTTGGGCCCTGCACGGCTGCGGATGCCGTGTTTTGTGCGTCGGCCGCCAGCACTCCGGCAACACAAAGCGCCCAAGCAAGAACTAAATGCATAAAGCAGTGCAAGCGAAAATACACGTTCCCCCCAAACTCCGCCCCAATGAATTTCTGTTGTGTGTTTACTGAGCAGCCGCCTCAGGCGCGCCGGAACTCATGCTCCAGTTCGAAAGCAGGTCCTGGCTGGCTGGCGCCTCGAGCAGCGGCTCGACCCCCGCCAACAGCCTGATCGCTGTAACATCCGAAGCGCCCTGCGTTGAAACCAGCATCACCGCTTCGCCCTTCTGGAGATCCTTCACCTGAATGGATTGCGCACGGTCCAGAACCGCTTCCAGTCCTCCACCGCCGCCACGCGGCGAAGAAGGCGGACCATTTCCATTGCCGGCGGCATTGGGTCTGCCGCCACCATTTCCCCCTGCAGCATTTCCCTTCAGCCGCGCTGCCAAAAACTGCGCCGTGTGGTCATCCAGCCGTTTCAACTGCGACTCCGGGCCCACCTGAACGGTCACCGGCTTCTTGGTCGCCAGATCTTTGACGACAATCGTCGAGCTTGCCGGATCAGTGGAAATAACCGTGCCGGAGATGTTACGGAAGCTTCCGGAGACGATCTCAACGGCCGTCAACTCGGTCTCGTCGGCGTTCTTGGTCCCGCGCGCCCGCAACTGATCGCCTGGCTGGATCGCACTGAAAGGCGCGGTCTGAGCCTCGTCGAACCGCACCGAGCCGGGCGCGTACCGCTTCAAAAGCGTAGACGGAGTGGTATGGATGGTGACGGTTTTTTGCGCTCCGGCTACGCGGCGCGTCAAAACAATCGTGTTGCCGGCCGCATCGACGCTCTTTACCAGGCCGTCCACGCCGTTCTTCTGCCAGTCTTCGACATCCTCCTGCTGCTTCTTTGCAACGTCCGCCTGCTTGATGGCCACAACGCGCAGCGCCTGCGGCGCCGCGGCCGTCGAGTTGGGATCGAGATTTACCAGCACGCGGTCACCCACGGCCAGATCACTGAACTGAATGGCGACGGCCGCACTCAGACTCGTTTGTCCCGGCTCAATCCGTTCGATTTTGGCCGAAGAAGGAATCTCAACCTGCCGCGCGTCTCCTTGCGCAGGCTTCACCGTGAGCGTGTCGCCGCTGATCGCGCTGATTGTGCCCAAAAACCGCGACGCCGCTGCTTGCGCGCTCGCAATGGGAGCAGCCAGCAACACGACCATCACACAGATTGCCGTGATGCACACGGCGCCTCGCGCTATTTTCTTGCGTTCCATGTTTCTTTTCCCACGGTCAAAGATGCGCCGCGCCCCACGTGATCAAGCTGTTTCTATTCCGGTAGACGAACCAGTCGGCGAAAAGGTTGAAGGACTGACCCGGCGTGGCATCTCGCCAAGAAAGGCGAAGGTGAATCTAAAACTAACTCTATTGGTTCCAAATACCTGGGCGACTAGTGTCCTGTCCCTGAAGTTCGCAGCATAACTCCTGCTGTCATCCTGAGCGACGTCCGCCGCGGCGGACGAAGTCGAAAGCCTGCCCTGAGCGGAGTCGAAGGGGATCTGCGGTTCGGGGCGCCGATTTATGCTACGAATTTTTGGGACACCACATTAGGCTGTATCGACATACAGCCCGGTGAACAGCGGGCAAAAATCAATGGATTCTAAATAATTCGGTGCCGGACGTGGTGAACCGCAGATGTTTTCGACTCCGTCCGCCGCGGCGGACTCCGCTCAACATGACAGTGCTTGTTTTGTCTGCCAGCTATTTAGCCTCGGCCTATATGCCTATATGGTCGATACGGCCTAAGACCTCCTAAAACCCGCAGGGCATGACGTGCGCCAAAATTGTTTACAATCTCTTAGCGAAGGTTTCTTGGGAGACGACGGGGATGGAAGCTGCACTTTCCAGCGTTCGGATGCAGGAGCCATTGGGTTTGGATGATCTGAGCGCAGCAAAGCTGGTGGAGATTTACCGGCTGATGGTTCTCTCCCGTGGGATTGATGACCGCGAAATCAATCTCAAGCGCCAACAGAAGATATTCTTCCAGATCTCGGCCGCTGGGCACGAAGCGCTCCAGGTGGCAGCCGCGTTGGCTCTCCGGCCTGGATACGACTGGTTCTTCCCGTACTATCGCGACCGTGCGCTCTGTCTGGCTCTGGGTGTCTCTCCGTACGATATGTTCTTACAGGCTATCGGTGCAGGGACTGATCCCGCCAGCGGCGGCCGCCAGATGCCCACGCACTGGAGCAGCCGCGAACTGCACATCGTCAGCACTTCGTCATCGACAGCAACCCAGTTGCTTCATGCCGTGGGCTGTGCCGAAGCCGGCCGTTACTTCAGCCGCCATCCGGAAGCGGCGGTGCGGCCTTCAGCCGGCGGACCTGATGTCGATTACCGTGCGTTTCACGATGTCGAGTTTCATGGCGATGAGGTGGTTCTCGCCTGCATCGGAGAAGGTTCCACTTCCCAGGGTGAGTTTTGGGAGGCGATGAACACAGCCTCGAACCAGAGGCTTCCGGTGATCTTTCTTGTCGAGGACAACGGCTACGCCATCAGTGTTCCGGTTGAGGTGAACACGCCCGGCGGCAACATCTCGCGCCTTGTGGCCAACTTTCCGAACTTCCACTTTGCCGAGGTGGATGGAACGGATCCTGTGGCTTGTCTGCGCGCCCTTCGCGACGCGGCCGCGCATTGCCGCGCCGGATACGGGCCTGCCTTTGTGCACGGACATTGTGTTCGCCACTATTCCCACTCGTTCTCTGACGATGATAAGCAATATCGCTGCGCCGCCGAGCGCGAGACCGATGCGCTGCGCGATCCGATTGCGCGGATGCGCGAGCGACTTATTCAAGAGGGCGCTCTCACGGCGGCGCAACTCCACGAGCTGGAACGGTCGCTTGATCGAGAAGCCGCTGAAGCCGCCGAGCGTGCCCTTCAGGCTCCGCTACCGTCGATTGAAAGCATCCCTCAATTCATCTACTCACCGAATCTCGATCCGGTCAAAGCACCCTTTGCTACCGAGGCACCTTTCGCCACCGAGCCGATCCAGTTCCCGCAAAAACCAAACAGCCACAACTCTGCAACCCCACGCACCATGGCGGAACTCATCAACATCTGCCTCCGCGATGAGATGCGCCGTGATCCGCGCATCGTGGTCTACGGTGAAGACGTGGCTGACGCCAGCCGCGAACAGGCGCTCACAGAGGTGAAAGGCAAAGGTGGTGTCTTCAAGCTGACGGCGGGCCTGCAAACGGAATTCGGCTCGGAGCGTGTCTTTAATTCCGTGCTGGCCGAAGCGAACATCGTAGGCCGCGCGGTGGGCTATGCCGTACGGGGCATGAAGCCGGTCGTCGAGATTCAGTTCTTCGACTACATCTGGCCGGCGATGCACCAGATTCGCAATGAACTGTCGGTGATGCTCTGGCGCTCGAATGGGGCGTGGTCCGCGCCTGCGGTGATTCGCGTGCCGATCGGCGGTTATCTCAAGGGCGGCTCCATCTATCACTCGCAGTCCGGCGAGAGCATCTTTACGCACATTCCGGGACTGCGCGTGGTGATGCCTTCCAATGCGCTCGACGCCAATGGGTTGCTGCGTACGGCCATCCGCTGCGACGATCCGGTGCTCTTTCTTGAACACAAGCGGCTCTACCGCGAGCCATACGGTCGCGCCCCGTATCCAGGGCCGGATTTTGCAATCCCATTTGGCAAAGCCAAGATCGTTCGACCTGGATCGCAGATCACGCTCGTTACCTACGGCGCGCTCGTGCCGCGTGCGTTGCAGGCCGCGCAGCAGGCGGAGCGCCGGCATGGGATCGATGTGGAGATTATCGACCTGCGCACGCTGAATCCTTATGATTGGGAGACAATCGCGGCGTCCGTGCGCAAGACCAGCCGCGTGATCGTCGCCCATGAGGACATGCTGAGCTGGGGCTATGGCGCAGAGATCGCAGCCCGCATTGCCGATGAGCTCTTTGACGATCTCGACGCGCCCGTCAAGCGCATAGGGTCAAGGGATACGTTTGTCGCCTATCAGCCCATCCTGGAAGACGCAATCTTGCCGCAGCCGGAGGATCTTCTCCAGGCGATTGTGGCGCTGAAGGCGTACTGATTCGCTTCAGGACTCGACTTCTTCGGCGGGCGCCATCTCCTTCGGCGGCGGAATGATTCCCATCTCCTGATAGATCGGGCGTACGGTGCTGCGCAGCGCAGGCAGGCGCGTGAGAAACCATCCCGCGCCGAGCAGCACAACAGAGCCATTGATGATGACTGTCAGCGGCGCGCCGACAGCGGTTGCCATCGACCCGGCGAGCAGGCTGCCGAACGGAGCCATGCCCACGAAGGCCATCGTGTAGTAACTCATCACGCGGCCACGCTTGTCCTCACTCACCAGCGTCTGGATGACGGTGTTGCTCGCGGCCATGCCCTGCATCATGCCCATGCCGGCAATAAGAACCGTAATCATTGAGAGCCAGAAGACGCGGGAAAGACCGAAGCCGATCAGGCCGATGCCGAAGACCGCGGCGGCAATGGGAATCATGCGGATGAGTCCGCGCACACTTTTGCGCGCAGCTAAAGAGAGCGCGGAGATGAGCGCGCCCACTCCCATCGCTCCCATCAGGAATCCAAGAGTATGCGGGCCGCCGTGCAGCACCGTCACCGCAAAGATGGGCATGAGCACGACGAACGGCATACCCATCAGGCTTACTGCCGCAAATAACAGCAAGATGGTGCGGATGGGCAGAAACCCTGAGACGTAACTCCAGCCTTCTTGTAATTCGGTAAACGTGGATGCGGCTTTTCGTTTGCTTGCGGGCGCATGAATATGCATCGCAAGCAGGGAAGCGATCACGGCGAGATAGCTGATGCCGTCGATGAGGAAGCACCAGGCCTCGCTGCTGGCGGCAATCACCATGCCGGCCAGTGACGGCCCGACGAGCCGCGCCATATTGACCATGGATGAGTTGATTGCGATGGCATTGCCCAGGTCAGCACGATCGCCGACCATCTGCACCATGAACGCCTGCCTGCCGGGCATATCGAAAGCATTGATGAGTCCCTGCATCACGCTCAGCGCAAGAATCCAGCCAACCGTGATGCGGCCGGAAAATGTGAGCAGGGCCAGAAGCAACGACTGTACCATCGACAGGATCTGGGTCCAGATGAGCACCTGACGGCGGTCGAGCCGGTCGACCCATACGCCGGCAAAGGGGGCAATGAGAAAGGTGGGGATCTGGCCGGCAAAGCTGACCGTGCCCAGCAGCAGCGCGGATTTTGTAAGCCGGTAAACCAGCCATGACGTGGCGATGCGCGTCATCCACGTGCCGATGAGCGAGATGCTCTGGCCGCCGAAGAAGAGACGGAAGTTGCGATGCCGCAGCGCGCGCCACGCATGGGAAACCCCCGTGAACATCTGTGGTTTCTGTGCGCCGGGTTCGCTGGGCGTAGCGATCGGTCGAGTGCGTTCGGGAGAGCTCATCCTTTTTGTTCTGTGCGTGCTACTTTGTTGGATGCGCGAAGAAGGAAACTTTCTCCATTTTTGGAAAGAGTGGATCAGTGATCAAGCTAACCCATGATTTCGTGGTCGGCGATTGCGTGGTCGGCAGGAAGATCCGCGCCGGTCCAGGCCCTCTTTGCCGTCCATGGCTGCGGCGGAGCGCTCCAGAATTCGTCAGTCGCATCGAGACCGAGCGGCAGCCAGGCGCAGGAACAAAGATAAAGGCTTCCTGTTGAAATATAGTCTTCCCCGATCGACGGCTGATGGCCCGCGAAGCCGATCGTGAGCCAGCCATTGCTGTCGAAGGTGCCGAGCGCAGCGATCATGCGCGACATCACGGCGGTCATTGCGCAGCGTACTTGCGCCGGTGAGACGCCCTCGGGCAGGTCACGGCGCCACGCCATCTCGGCAAGGTGGTGCAAAGCGCCGAACCGGTAAGCCAGCGAACGGCCGATGGGTGGAAATGTCCCTTCCGGGCTGATGAGCCGTTCCTGGATGGCCGCATAACGGCGCGCACGCGCCTCCACCGGCTTGCGCAGAAACGACCAGCGTTCCGTGACGGCGCTTACGGCATCGAGCACCGTGAGCATCATCGGCTGAATTACGAAGCTGTTGTAGTAGTCCCAGTGGAAGTCTGGCCCGTCGCCGTAGAGGCCGTCGCCTTTGTACCACTCCTGATGCTGGCGCAACGCGTAATCGATCCGCATCGTGTCCCATGGCTGCCCGTATTTGCAAAAGCAGGCCTCGATCATCGCGGAGAAGAGCAGCCAATTGTTGAAACCTGGTTGGATCTTGCGTGTCTCCGCCAGCGCGCGAACAAGATTTTCCTTGGTTGCGGCATCGAGCTTCTCCCAAAGCTGCGTCGGCGCGCGCACGATGGCGAGAGCCAGAAAGGCTGCGTCCACCACAGACTGCCGATTGCTGCCGAAGTTGAAGGCGTCCGGCGATTTCGGATCGGTGCCATAGCGGACGGCCAGCCGCGCCCATTCCTGATAACGGCTGCGGAGTTTCTCTTCTTCAGGATCGTGCCCCGGGTCGGCTTCGAGCCATGGTGAAAGCCCGGCAAGCAGACGGCCCACTGCTTCGAGGTGCGTGGATTGCGCTCGCTCTTGTTCCAGCCCTTTTGCCGCTTCTATCGGCATGATAGCGCGCAACTTTTGTTGGCTGACAGCCTCAAGCACCGGCTGTGAGACACGCTCGACGATTGCCAGCCATTGCGCGCGGTCCTCTTTGCCGGTTCTCGCGGACTCATTGTCGGCCTCCTTCGCGTGTCCGGTTGTGGAGCCGGCGAAAAAAGGAGCGGACGCCAACGCAGCGCTCTTCAGAAGAAAACTGCGCCGGTTTGCCTGGAATCGCAATTTCATCTAGGTGCCTCGTTTCGTCGATGATTCAAACTGGTCATTATACTGGGTGGTTCGTTGCATCTTTGAATCCGTGAGCCGGACGCGCGTGGAAGGGGCTGCGCTGCGTTATGCTGCTCGTGTAGAGTTGAAGAACCCCGCGCATTTTACGCGCAACTCCTTCCGCTTTGTTTGTGACGGTTACCGCCAATTCGAGCGTTCTCACCGGGCTGTTGCACTCCATCTTCGGATTCGCACAGTTCCGCGCCAACCAGGAAGAAGTATGCCGCGCGGCAGTCGAGGGACGCGATCTGCTGTTGGTGATGCCTACCGGGGCGGGGAAGTCTCTTTGCTATCAGTTGCCGGCGATTGCGCGCGGCGGCACAGCGCTGGTGATCTCGCCGCTGATTGCGCTCATGGAAGATCAGGCAGCGAAACTCTCCGCGCTTGGTCTGCGCGTGGCGCGCATCCACTCCGGGCTGCAGCGGGAGCAGGCGCGGCAGGCCTGCATAGAATATCTGCGCGGAGATCTGCAATTCCTGTTTATCGCGCCTGAACGGCTGCGCGTGCCGGGATTTCCCGAGATGCTGGCCAAGAAGACTCTCGCGCTGATTGCAATCGATGAAGCGCATTGCATCTCGCAGTGGGGTCATGACTTCCGGCCTGATTACCGGATGCTGGGCCAACACCTGCCGCGGCTGCGTGGAACCAATGCGCAAACGCAGGAATGCGCGCCGGTGCTGGCGTTGACGGCCACGGCCACGCCAGCCGTGCAGCAGGACATCATCGCGCAACTCGGCATGGTGCGGCCGGCGAGGTTTATTCATGGATTCCGGCGCGAAAACCTGGGCATCGAAGTGGTGGAGATTCCCGTGCCGGATCGGGCGCGGACAATCTCCAATCTCCTGGCCGCCGCGGAGCGCAGGCCGGCCATTGTCTATGCCACTTCGCGCAAGCAGTCGGAGACCCTCGCGGAAGAGCTTTCGCGCACGATGCGCGCAGCCGCCTATCATGCGGGCCTCGATTCCGATACGCGGGAGCACGTGCAACGAGCCTTCCAGGCCGGCCAACTTGAGGGGGTGGTCGCGACCATCGCATTTGGCATGGGCATCGACAAGGCCAATATCCGCACCGTGATTCATGCCGGATTACCGGGAACCCTCGAAGGCTATTACCAGGAGATTGGCCGTGCAGGCCGCGATGGCGCGCCGAGCCGCACCTATCTGATGCACAGCTACGCCGACCAGAGGACGCATGACTTTTTTCTGAACCGTGATTATCCGCCGGTGGAGCAGTTGAACGCAATCTTCCAGGTTCTTGCGGACGAGCCGCAGCCGGTGGAAGAGTTGCGCGCTCTCGCGAAGCTCGAAGAGGAAGAGTTCGCGAAGGCGCTCGAGAAGCTAGAGATTCATGGCGGCGCGCGAGTTGATTTCGGCGGGCACGTTACACGGGGCGGCACGGGATGGAAGAAGACTTATGTGGTACAGGCCCAGCACCGCGTTCAGCAGTTTGAAAAGGTGCTGCGCTATGTGGCGTCGTCAGAGTGCCGCATGACGGCGCTGGTGCGCCACTTTGGCGACGAAGAGGACGCGGCGCGTCCTTGCGAACGATGCGACGTCTGCGATCCTGCGGGTGCGGTGCTGAAGCAGTTCCGCCGGGCTACACATGCGGAGCGCCAGATAGCGCAGAGAATTGTGGATGAATTGCGGCCTGTGGAGTACAAGGCCTCTGGAACTCTGCAACGGAACCTGGATCTGGTGGGCCGGATCAGCCGCGACGAATACGAGGCGCTGCTCGATGCGCTGGCGCGTGCAGGACTGATCACGCTGGAAGAAGCGGAGTACGAGAAGGATGGCGAGGTGCGGCGGTTCCGCAAGGTGCGGTTGACGCCGGCAGGTCTGGAGGTGCGGCCGGCGACCCCGTTGGCGTTGCTGATCGCTCATGGAGTCGTCGAGGAGTTCGGTGCGCGCGGCGGATTGCCCGTGCCGGTGAAACGGACAAGGGCCGTTGCCGGCAAGAAGAATGCGGAAGTCGTGCCCTCGAAGCTGACCGGGGAACAGGAGGTCCTGGCGGCGCGATTGAAAGAATGGCGGTCTGCGGAGGCCAGGAGGCTTGGCGTCCCGGCCTACGTTGTGTTCCACGATCGTACGCTTATGGCGCTCGCTGCGGCGCGGCCTGCCAACGTGAGACAGTTGCTGGAAATCGACGGCGTCGGTCCGGCAAAGGTGGAGAAGTTCGGAGAAGCGATTCTGAGCCTGTGTGCCATCCAGTGACCGGCATTTTATTCCGCTGCTTTGGCGGCAAGCGCTTCGATTACGGCAATGTTCTCGAGGAGTTCCGGCGGCAGGTTGTGGCGCTCGCGCAGATATTCGGGTGTGTTGTAGGAGACCCATACCTTTCCGGCTTCATCTTCCCACACCAGGATTTTGAGCGGCAGGTCGATGGCGATGCTGGGCGATGCGAGCATGAGCGGCGTGCCCGCCTTCGGGCTGCCGAAGATGAGCAGCTTTGTCGGCCGCATCGCCATGCCCACCTTTTCGGCCTCGCCGCTGTGGTCGACTAGCGCGAAGAGCATGACTCCTTTGGCGGCCAGAATCCCCTTTAACTTCTCGACTGTCGCGTCGACGGAGTGTTTGCTCAAAACATCGCGAATACCCGGTGCGCTCATGATGGACATCATACGCCCGTGCTGACGCAGAACAGATTAAAGAGTACGATGAAAAAGTCCCCATCGACCGATGGCGCGCATTTTTCGCCGCTCTTCCCGATCAGCTAACGCGCTCGATAGTGACCGATTCGAGTACCACCGGCTTGTGCGGCTTGTCCTGGCTGTTGCGCGGAACCTTCGAGATGTTGACGACGATATCCTGGCCTTCGACGACATCTCCGAAGATCGTGTGCTTGCCGGTAAGCCAGGTCGTTGGCGCGACCGTGATAAAGAACTGGCTGCCATTGGTGTTGGGGCCGGCATTGGCCATGGCCAGCTTGCCCGGCTTGTCGAACTTGTGCGGAGAGCCTTTGGTTTCGTCCTCAAAACGATAGCCTGGTCCGCCCATCCCGGTGCCAGCCGGATCGCCGCCCTGGATCATGAAATCGGGAATGACGCGGTGAAAGATGGTTCCGTTGTAAAGTTTGTCCTTTGACTTTGCGCGCGTTGAGGGGTGCGTCCACTCGCGCGAGCCTTCGGCCAACTCAATAAAATTCTTGACTGTAATCGGAGCCTCGTTTTCGAAGAGGCGTACCGTGATCTTGCCTTCGGTTGTGTTGAAGACTGCGTAGGTTCCTGGTGCAAGAGACATGTGAACTCCTGAGATTTTTTGGTCTCTCAGACCTCAAAACTGCGATCGGAGACACCGGATTTTGTATAAGCTTCCAAGTTACGGCTGCGGGGTGGTTTGCGCGGCGGGCTGGGGCGCCGGTTGTTCGTCCGGTGGCAGCGGCGGCATCGGTTGGCCTTCGTGCACGATGGTGACTTTTTTAAGCACGACCGGCGTCAACGGCTTGTCGTTATCGTCGCGCTGCACGCGCGCGATAGTTTTCACCACCGCGACGCTCGCGTCATCGCACTGGCCAAAGAGCGTGTAGTGCTGGTTGAGTGAATCGTACCCCTGCTCAGTGATGAAGAACTGGCTGCCATTGGTGTTGGGGCCGGAGTTGGCCATGGCCAGGCGGCCAGGCCGGTCGAAGTTAAGGCCGGAATCGAACTCGTCATCGAAGGCATAGCCCGGATCGCCCGTGCCGGTTCCTGTCGGATCGCCGCCCTGGATCATGAACTCCGGAATGACGCGATGAAACGTGGTGCCGTCATAAAACGGCTTGTGGTGCATCACTTTTTTGGTTGCCGGATCAGTCCAATCTTTTGTTCCTTCCGCGAGGCCGATGAAGTTGGCGACGGCATTGGGTGCTTGCTTTTGATAAAACTGGCAGGTGATCCGGCCCATGGATGTATCCATCACGACAAACGGGCCGTTGGGAAGGATCATGGTCGCAGAAGGCGCATCGGGAATGTCCTGGGCTGGAGCGGCCGCCGGCTGCGTGGACGGAGTCGATTGCTGGGCAGATGCGAAGCCGCCCGTGCCAAACCCTAATGCGCAGAGGAAAAGGGTACTCGCGATTTTCATGCCGCTTCTGAGGGTAAATCATGCGGCGGCCAACCGTCACATCGCGTAGTGGGTCAGTTTGAATCAAGAATCCCTCAGGGGCTGAAGCCCGATTGATCTTTGGCTGGTTGACGTACGGGCTAAAGCCCGTACCCTTCAGCTAAGCCCGTACCCTTCAGCTAAAGCCCGTACCCTTCAGTTAAAGCTCGTGCCCCTCAGCTAAAGCTCGTGCCCTTCAAACTGAGCCACTATCAGCCACAGCAATTCCAACGAGGGCACCGGCTATACTTGAACTTCGGAATCCACTGGAAGTTCCAGCCTGAAAAGGATGCCGGCTTCGGAACAGGGAATGCAGAAGAAATGACCGCAAAAGTAACTGTAGATGATGTAAAGCGCGTGGCCGAGCTCGCGTATCTGGAACTGACGCCAGAGCAAACCGCGCACATGCTGACGGATTTGAATGCCATTCTCGATTACGTGGCGGAGCTGAACGAACTTGATACGGCCTCCGTTACGCCACTGGCGCAGGTCAGCGAGCTGCAAGAATCCGCAAGCGTGCCGCGCCCGGATCAGCCGCAGCCCTCGCTCGATCGCGCCGTGGTGATGCTCCAGGCACCCGAAGCTGGCCAGGCGTTCTTCAAGGTACCGAAGGTGATCGAGCGGTAGAGCCCTATTGCGCCCTCCAGCATGGAAAAAGAGACGCCTGATAGAGGGGAGAGCGCTTTTGCTCTTGCAAATTTGTGAACTCCATTACAATGGCTTTCAAGATTCCCCCAGGAGTGCGTCGTCATGCGGATTGGGCGGCAGCCTGCGCTGCAGGCTCTTGCGTTGGGAATCATCTTTGCTGCGCCGCTGCCGTCTGCTGCGGCTCCGCGCAAGGAACATTCGGTCGTTCTCGGCGCGGTCAGGCGGGTTCCATATTCGAAAGAAGGCGATCCCGCAGGTGGTGCAACCGGAGAGGACACGCTCAAGATTCAACCTCTCTTAGTGGATGGCGTGCGCAAAGAGTGGACCACCGGCGATGCGCACGATGTGACCGACCGCAGTTTTGTGGTTCGCCGCGTGATTCGCTTAAATGATGCATTGCCAGGCGACAAACCAGGCCAGTGGGTATGGCAGCGCGGGCCGTGGCTGCTGGTGGACCGCGTAACCGGCCGCGTGGCGGCGCTCAAGCTGCCGGATTACGATCCGGGCGTGAGTCAGGTGAGCTGGTTCCGTGATTATGGCGCGTACTGTGGCATCACGCCGAGCGGCAAGAGCCTGTACGCGGTGGTGACGCAGGTGGCGGCGCGCAGGCCGGTGCTGGCCAAGAAACTTTCCGCCTTTGACGCAGAGAACCACGCTGATCGAGTCTGCGCGCAGTCCGAATGGCAACGCGAGCCGTTGCGCGTCACCTTTCATCCCGCCGGGAGGGATGCGGTAAGCTACGATATCGTGCCGGGTTCAGCGGTGCTGGTTGAGGATACCGAGGACGAATCAGAGACGCCGGATGCGGCGAAGTAGCGAGTCAGCGAGTTAGCAAGTCAGCGGCGGGTGGGGCGCCTGGTGATGGAATCTTTGGACAAGTTGCTGGAACAGGCCGAGGCGGCGCATGGACACTTGTGCGCAGGCCAGATTCTGGGCGTGCGCATGGCGCTGTTCGGGCTGGCACGCCTGGGCATTGCCGATCCGCATGGGGCCGACCGCAAGCGGCTTGTCACCTTTGTCGAGATCGACCGCTGCGCGACGGATGCGATTGGTTTGGTCACCGGCTGCCGGCTCGGCAAGCGGGCGCTCAAATTTCGCGATTGGGGCAAGATGGCCGCGACTTTTGTCGACTTGGCGTGTGGGCGCGGCGTGCGCGTCATCGCACTCGAAAACTCGCGCGAACTGGCCAGCCGTCTTTATCCGCATTTGGAAAACCGGAACCGGCAGCAGATGCAGGCCTATCGCGATCTTCCGGATTCCGATCTTTTTCGCGAGCAATCGGTATGCGTAACCGTCGATCCTGCGGATCTGCCGGGCTATAAGGCGGAGCGGATCGTCTGCCCGCGTTGCGGAGAGGGCGTGAACTTCGGACGTTTTGTGGAGACAGGCGGCCAGCAAATCTGCTTGAGCTGCGCTTATCCGGAGCAGCGATACTGGAAGCCGTCTGATCCGCGCGAATAGAGCAGATTCAGAATCTTCTCTGTTCTCTTAAGAACATGCAGAGTACCCAGAGCAGAAAGACTACCGACAGGACGACAGGAACGAGCCACAAAATGCCGGGATTGAAGGTGACCATGGAGGCCTCCTATCACGAGCTCTCGGTGTGCGCCGCGGCGCAGCTGCGGAGGGCCGGCATGTTCAGAAGAGTCCTCGATGAATAAAAAAGGAGTAGGCGATCTGTAAGTGCTTTATAAGGATTGATGTGCACTGCGTCCTGTTCAAGCGGGCGAGTGGGAGCGGCAACCGGGGACGCCGGCGTTTCCCCGGTATCCTTGACACGCTACAGGCCGCGCGTATCTTATCTTTCTAGGCATTTCTTTTAGCATCCGCAACGAAAGGCAGAGCTTTTGGGGGCTCGCCACTCGGGACCGAGGTGCCGGAAGACGGCTGTGTCGAACAGGAAGCAGACGGCGGTAGGGTCGTGCAGGTTTCTGGGGGCGTGCAGGGACGAGGCGGAGAATCCCGGCGGCAACCGGACCCTCCTTCCAGAGCCTGGGTCAGACGTAACAACCGCTCAGGACCATTCCCGGAGACAAAATCTTCTTGATCGGGCGCCCGCATGGCGTGTGCCCGTACACCGGATGGCGCTCAGCGCGGCTTGTCCGGAAAAGTAAAGGATGGGCGAGCAAAGAATGAACGTGGCGACAAGTTTCGCACTTCTGGCGGCAACGCCTTCACCGGCCGGCGGAGGCATGACGATGCTTCTTCCGCTGCTCCTGATTCCCATCCTGTATTTTGTGATGATCCGCCCGCAGCAGAAGCGGCAGAAGCAGTGGCAGTCCATGCTGGCCAGCATCAAAGCAGGCGATCGGGTTACGACCGCCGGAGGGATTCGCGGCGTTATCCTGTCCATCAAGGACGATGCCATCGTGATTCGCGTAGCGCCGGACAACATCAAGCTTGAGGTGGCCAAGAACGCTATCGCGTCTGTAACGACACAAGAGTCTTCGGGCTCGTAAACTTTCTTTTGGCAGGTTTTCGATTTTCTGAATTCGGGAAACGGAACAATGAAGAAAAATCTCAAGAGCAGGATTGCCATTATCATCGCGGTCCTGCTGATCTTTACCTACGGCATCTTCGGCATACCGTCGGGACTCAGCGGCACGGACCTGAAGCAGGCGCTTATCAAGCGGATTCATCTGGGCCTTGATCTGCAGGGCGGCGTGCACCTGATTTTGCAGGTCGTAGTCTCAGAGGCGGTAGGCGACGAGACCGACAGCGCTGTAGCGCGCATCCAGCAGGATCTGAAGACCGCCAACCTGGGCTTCTCGCAAGTCTATAAACCCGACCCGTCCAAGCCAGAACTGATCAAGGTGGAAGGTGTCACCTCGGCAAACTCGAACGCCGCGCATTCGCTGCTCGATTCGAAGTATTCGAACGACTATGACCTGAGCAGCACCGACAACGACACCGCCTTTACGCTCACCATGAAGCCGCCGGTCGAGAAGGCGCTCGAAGAGAAGACCGTCCAGCAGGCCATCGAGACCATTAACGACCGCGTCAACTCGCTGGGCGTGAGCGAGCCGAGGGTTGCACCTTATAGCCTGGGCGCGAACCAGATCCTGGTGGAGCTCCCCGGCATCAGCGATCTCGACCAGGTGAAGACTGCGATTCAATCGACGGCCCGGCTCGAGATTCACGCGGTCGTTGGAGGCCCGTATCAGGACGAGCAGGCGGCACTGGCCGCGAATAGCGGCGCAATCCCGCCGGACGAAGAGATGGCGCACTATGCCGGGATGAATGGCTCCGAGGCCGACAGCGTGTATGTTCTTGCGCGCGCGCCGATTGTCTCGGGCAGCGATTTCCGTTCCGCTGAGCCGGGCACGAACCAGAATACCGGGCAGCGGATCGTGCAGTTCACGCTCACCGATGAGGCCGGCAACCGGTTCTACGACTACACCAGCGCCAATGTCGGCAAGGCGATGGCGGTGGTCATGGGCGGCCGCGTGCGCGAGGTCGCCAATATCAAGGAGCCGATCCGCGATACGGGCGAGATCGAGGGCGCGTTCAGCCAGGATGAAGTGACGATGCTCTCCAAGCTGCTCCGCACCGGCGCCCTGCCGACCTCACTCAATTTTCTTGAGGACCGCACGGTCGGCGCGTCGCTGGGCGCGGACTCGATCCGCGAGGGCGTGACGGCGGCGATTGTCGGCGTGCTGGTGGTCATGGCCTTCATGCTGGTCTACTATCGCAGCTCGGGCATCAACGCCGACCTGGCGCTCTTCCTGAACCTGGTGATCCTGCTGGGCTTCATGGGGTTCTCGCAGGCGACGCTCACCTTGCCGGGCATTGCCGGCGTCATTCTCACCATCGGTATGGGCGTCGACTCCAATGTGCTGATTTTTGAGCGCATCCGCGAAGAGATTCGCGCGGGCAAAGCGGCCTCGGCAGCGGTGGATCAGGGCTTCGCGCACGCGTGGGTGACGATTGTCGATACACACGTAACCACGATTGTTTCGGCGGCGATTCTGTTCCTCTTTGGCAGCGGGCCGGTGAAGGGATTTGCCGTCACGCTCACGTTTGGTCTGGCGGCGAACCTGTTTACCGCGGTCTATGTCTCGCGGGTGATCTTTGAAGCTCACCTGAACAAGCTGAAGCCGGGAGAGATGGTCTCGATTTAAAACGCAGCTACTAGCTGTCAGCTTCTAGCTTTTAGCTTTTTCGCGGATGAGACGATAAATCAGATTCCCGTGCGAGAAAGGCTAGAAGCTAGGAGCTAAAAGCTGAAAGCTAGGAGAAGAAAGTGGAACTGTTTCATGGCGCAAATGTGGATTGGCTGGGAAAGAAGTGGTACTTCCTTGCCTTTTCAATGATTTTCAGTGTTGCCGGCATCATTTCGATGGGCTGGCATTGGGCGCACATCGGGAGCCCTGTTCCTCTTGGCGTCGATTTCCGTGGCGGAACCGAGGTGCAGGTGCAGTTTACGCAACCGCCCGATATCAATGCCATTCGCAAAGCCACCGACGCCGCGGGGCTCAACGGCGCAAGTATTGTGAACTACGATGTGCCGGCGAACCACGAAGTGCTGATAAGCCTGCCGGAGCAGACCAATGAGAGCGCGCTGGACGTGGGCCGGCAGAGGATTGAAGACGCCCTCCACGCGCACTACGACAACCCATTTACCATCCGCAACGTGCAGGTGGTCGGCCCCACGGTGGGCAAGCAGCTCGAGCGGCAGGCTGGCCTGGCCACGCTCTACTCTATGATCGGGATGCTGATCTATTTATGGTTCCGCTTCCAGCTCATCTATGGCGTAGCGGCGGTGGTGGCCTGCTTCCATGACACGCTGATCACGGTGGGCGCCTTCGCGCTGACCAACCAGGAGATCAGCCTTACGGTAATCGCGGCCATCCTTACGCTGGTTGGTTACTCGATGAACGATACGATCGTCGTCTTCGACCGTATTCGCGAGAATCTCCGCCTCAGCCGCCGGGAGCCGCTGCCCGATCTGGTGAACCGCAGCATCAACCAGACGTTGAGCCGGACCGTCCTCACCTCTGGTCTGACCTTTCTGACGGTGCTTTCCCTCTATATCTTCGGTGGCGAGGTCTTAAAGGGCTTTTCATTCGCGCTGGTCGTAGGTATTCTGATTGGGACGTACTCATCCATCGCAGTCGCCTCGCCCATGCTGGTTGCCTACCAGGAGTGGCGGGCAAAAAAAGGCAAGGTGGCGACTCTGCCTGCAGCAAAACGATCAAGAGTCTAAAGCATCTAACCTATCCGGCTGACGTGCGAAGGCCGTCAGTCGCAGCTCATAGAGCGGGTTGCTGGGTTGGGATGCAACGCGGTGAAATATAAAGACGCGGTGTGAAACGAGAATTTGAGGCTTAGCGTGCACGAGGTGCACCGATTTTGCAGCATTTTTTGCACTCAAAGCGTGCTTCTGATAAGGTTGACCACGCTTCTATCGGACGTTGCCATGCCTGGGAACATTCGCGATTCATGCGGTGTCTAATTAGAAGTAACCCAACACCCCGATTTCGAGGCTGAGTATGTTTGAAGACTCCACATTCGAATCCGGAGGTAAGATCAAGACCAAGAGCGGCCGTTGGATGCTGTTTACCGGCATCATTAACGGATCGATTCTGCTTCTATTGATCCTTATCCCGTTGATCTACCCTGAGGCTCTCCCCAGAGCCGCGATGTTGACGGTTCTTACGACCCCACCGCCACCTCCGCCACCACCTCCGCCGCCACCTCCTCCCGAGATTATTCATGTGGTCCACGTGCAGTCAGAGATGATGAACAATCAGCTCGTGGCTCCCACCAAGATTCCCAAAAACATAGCGCAAGTGAACGAGAAGGAAGCGCCCCCAAGCAGTTTTGGCGTAGCCGGCATGGAGGGCATGGGCGGCAGCGGCGCAGGCGTGATGGGCAGCATCTTCGGCAGCGGAAACGCGCCGCAAGTGAAGGCTGCGCCTCCCAAGAAGGTGAACATCTCTGCTGGTGTCGCGGTGGGCATGTTGCTGCAGAAGACAGTTCCGATGTATCCGCCGATCGCGAAGGCGGCGCGCGTCCAGGGCACCGTAATTCTGCAGGCGACCATTACCAAGCAGGGAACCATCGAGGGTCTGAAGGTGATCAGCGGACCGGCCATGTTGCAACAAGCGGCGCTGGACGCTGTAAAGCAATGGCGCTATCGGCCTTACCTACTCAATAACGATCCGGTCGAGGTTGAGACGACCGTGAATGTGATCTTCACCCTGGGTGGGTGAAACCCTGTGGCTCCCTGCGGCGTTTATGGCAGGGAGCTTTTCCTTTGGCCTTGAATGCGAATCCCCCCAAGAGCCGCATTCCCCAGAACGTCCGCGTGGACGGCTTTAGTTCATAAACAAACTCCGTAGGAGGAACGATTCAGTGATTCTCGCTCATTTCTCGCAATTCGCTTCGCATGCGGCCAGCAGCCTGGCCATGTTCCAGGAGGAGCAGACGGTCAGCTTCAGCCCCATGGGGTTGTGGCAGCACATGGGCAATCTTGCCCGTGCGGTCGCCGTGATCCTTTTCATCGAGTCAATCTGGTCGCTGGCGGTTATGATCGATCGCTACCTGTATTTCTCCGCTGCGCGCAAGCAGTCGCGTGAGTTCGCCCCCAAGGTGGCGGGTGCGCTCAAGGACAGCAAGCTCGAAGAAGCGATCAAGATCGCAGACCGTAATAAAAAGTCGCACCTGGCCGAGGTTGTCACCGCGGGCCTGCAGGAGTTCCGTTCTTCGGCGGGCGTAGCGAACGAAGAGACGATTGCCAGCTCCGGCCGCGCGCTGGAGCGGGCTGAGGCCATTGTCCACGCCAAGCTGAAGAGAGGCCTCGCGGTGCTGGCCACCATTGGCGCGACCGCTCCGTTCGTCGGCCTGTTCGGCACCGTGGTCGGCATTCTGAATGCCTTCCAGCAGATTGCCACGCAGAAGACCTCGGGTATCGGCGCAGTCGCTGGCGGTATCTCTGAGGCTCTGGTGACCACGGCGTTCGGCTTGCTGGTCGCCATCCCCGCCGTGATGGCCTTCAACTATTTCACCGGCCGGGTCGAGGCGTTCGATGTCGAGATGGACAATTCCTCGAGCGAGCTCATCGACTACTTCATCAAGCAGAGCCACAAGCGCTAGGCGAAGCGGCTTTTGGCTTGGGCGAGGATTTTGAAGCGGAGCAGGAGGGTTCTAACCTCCCGCTCCGCAATTTGAATTTCGCGCAGGCCGCTTGATTACGGGCAAGACCGGAACGGTTCCGGATCCAAATTCAGACACACGGAGCCCAGAACATGGGAATTGCAGTACGGAACGAAGGCGGCAAGGTCAACTCCAATATCAACGTTACCCCGATGGTGGACGTGATGCTGGTGTTGCTTATTATTTTCATGGTCATCACCCCCATGCTCCAGAACAAGGTGCAGATCGACATGGCCAAGGTAGACAATGCGGTCGCCATGCCGGATGCCGACAAGGATGACGCGATTGTGGTCGCCGTTACCCGCGACGGCAGCATCTTTCTTGGACAAAACAGGGTGGACCCCAGCGAGCTTGGCAGCATGGTGCGCGACAAACTGGCCGATAAGACAGACAAGACCATCTATGTCCGTGCGGATGCGCGTGCGCAGTACCGCACCGTGGAAGATGCGATTGACGATGTGCGTACGGCCGGCGTGGAAGAGGTGGGCCTGCTGACGCAGCGGCGTGAGAATAACCTGTCAGGCGGCGAATAGCGCGATTTGCGGCCTCTTTTGAACGAACAGACAGAACGAGGAGTTTAAGTCATGGCATTTTCAATGGGCGGCAGCGGCAGCATGGCCGACATCAATGTCACGCCGATGATCGACATTCTTCTGGTGTTGCTGATCATCTTCATGGTCATCGTGCCGGTTACACCCAGGGGCCTGGACGCCCTGGTTCCCCAACCTCCCAAGAATCCGCAGCAGCAGCAGCAGCCTAATGACCGCACCATCGTAGTTCAGGTTTTGTACCGGGCCGGTGCGGCTCCGGCCTACAAGATCAATGAGACCGATGTGAGCCACGCGGAGTTGCTGCAGAAGCTGACGGATATCTACGCCAACCGCGCGGAACGGGTTATGTTCGTCAAGGGCGACGACGACGTGAACTTCGCCTATATTGCGGATGTCATCGATATCGGCAAGGCCGCGAATGTGGATCACATCGGGTTGATGACGCCGAAGATCCAGGCCGGGCAGTAGCCCGCTGTGCTTGGACCAAGTGGTCGGACCAATTTGATTGCTTGAGGACGTGGCCGGGCTGGTTAACTGGAGTAGAATTTTTTCACCCCGCGGTTTCAGCTGCTCTTGCCCGCAGTTCAAGACAAATGCAGGGCGTGGTCATGAAGCCTCTGCCTGAAGGAGAAGAAGATAGACATGAATCAACCCGCACGTTACTGGGCGCTCGCGGTTATCTCGGCCGGCATGGTGCTTGCCACCAGCGGGTGCAGCCAGCTCGAAGCTCGCGATCAATTGAACAAGGGAGTGGATGCATACAAGAACGCCCACTACGAGGAGGCGATCGACCACTTCCAGAGAGCGACTCAGCTTGATCCCACGCTGCCGATGGCAAAGACTTATCTGGCGACGGCGCTTGCTCAGAACGTGGTGCCTGGACTCGATACTCCTGAGAACCTCAAGACGGCAAATCAGTCTATCGCGATCTTCAAAGAGGTTCTGGAGAGAGATCCGAACGACGTAAACAGCATGAAGCAGATTGCGGGCATCTACTTCAGCATCAAAGACCTCGATGATGCCAAGGAATGGCAGAAGAAGGTTCTCGCCGTCGATCCCAAAGATCCCGAGGCGGCCTATACGGTCGGGGTAATTGACTGGACCAAGGCTCATGAGAATGCGTTGAAGGCACTGCAGGAGGCCGGCCTGAACGACGATGGCAAGGGCAACCTGAAGGCTCCCAAAAAGGTGATGCAGCCGCTGGCGCAGGAGAACGGGCCATTGGTGGATGAGGGCCTGAAGTATCTCAACATGGCCGTGCAGAATCGCGCGAACTACGACGATGCGATGGCCTACCTGAACCTGATTTACCGCCGCAAGGCCGATGTGGACTACGGCAACAATGCTGCAGTGACTGAAGATATGGCGATGGCCGACAAGTGGCGCAACGACGCAATGGGCGCCCGCAAGGCCAACGAGGCGGCGAAGAATGCCGGGCCGGGCGGCATTACGATGGACTCCAATGGCAATCTGAAATAAATGCTCTGCGACTGTATGGAACGAACTGCGCGGCCTCTGCCATCGGCGGGGGCCGTTTTCCTTTTATAGCGCTATTTTGGGGATTCCCTTTTCCTGTGCCGGGAGGTGGGCCTTGTTCCGGATGGTTTTGAGAGCTTCTGCGTGCGTCTTATTTTCCGCCTTGCCTGCTCTTTTTGTGCCTTGCGCAGCCGGGGCGCAGAACGAGCTTGTCACCGGCGAAGTTCCTCGTCCCTCCGCCATGCAGGCCGGGCAGACTCCCGTGGGTTTTTCCGCGAGCAACGATACGGAGGCGCTGGAAGTGACTGCCTGCAGTGACTCGGTGATCCATGTTGTCGCCCATCCGGCAGCGCAACTGGCTTCGAATGCGGCTCAGCCGTGGATGCTCGCTTCGGCTCAGTCTTGCCCCGGCGCCAGCTTCCAGTTTGCCCAGGCAGGGGATCGGGTCACGCTTACCACCGCAAGCCTGGCGGTTTCCCTGAACCTTCAAACCGGCAGCCTGGCTTTCAAAACGCTCTCGGGCGACACGCTGACGCATGAGATCAATGACCTGCCGCGCACCTATTTTCCTTCCGATGCGGAAGGTGGTCTCTATCACGTAGAAGATCGTTTCGGCCCCGATGCAACCGAGGCGATTTACGGCTTGGGCCAGCACCAGAGCGGGCTGTTCAACTATCGCGGCAGCACGGTCGAACTCGGCCAGAGCAACACCGATATCGCGATTCCGCTCCTGGTTTCGAGCAAAGGTTATGCAATCCTCTGGAATACGGCTTCGTTCAGCTACGTCGATAATCGCTTTCCATTGAACCTGAATTTCGAATCTCTGGCCGCGCCGCAGATTGATTACTACGTCCTCTATGGCCCCGGGATCGACCGCATCCTGCACGAGTACCGCTCGATGACGGGCCATGTGCCGCTTTTTCCCGAATGGGCTTACGGTTTTTGGCAATCGAAGGACCGTTACAAGACGCAAGACGAGATTCTCTCCATCGCGGGCGAATATCGCTCGCGTCATATCCCGATGGATGCCATCGTGCAGGATTGGTACTGGTGGAAGGAGGGCGGCAAAGGCGATCCGGTCTTCAACTCCGGCTATACGGATGTGCCTGCGGAGTTGAAGACCCTCCACGACGAGCACGTGCACGCGATGATTTCAGCGTGGGCCATGATGGATTCAACCTCAGAGAACTTTAAGCAGATGGTGGCGAACGGTTTTGAGGTTCCCGGCGCGCATGTCTACGATCCCACCAATCCGGCCGCAAGCGATTTTTTCTGGAGCCAGTTTGTAGGCAAATTGTTTGCGCAAGGCTGGGACGCCTTTTGGCTCGACAGCTCGGAGCCGGAGGAATACTGGCCGCACTCCGGCGACGCGATCCTGCGCTACAAGCAACTGCACATCGGCAGTGGGCTCGAATACACGAACATCTTTCCGTTCGCGCATACCGCCGAAATCCAGGAGCATTGGAAACAGGCGAATCCGGAGAAGCGCGTCTTCCTGCTCACGCGTTCGGCGTTTTTGGGCCAGCAGCGCAATGGCGCAGCGGTCTGGTCGGGAGACGTATACAGCACGTGGTGGGCGTTGCGGCATCAGGTACCCGCGGGACTGAACTTTGCGCTCTCCGGCTATCCCTACTGGACAACCGATATCGGCGGCTACCATCTGCCGTCTCCAGACGCAGCCAGCAAGCCTGAGTACCAGGAGCTTTATGCGCGCTGGTTTGAATATGGCGCATTCTGCCCGATCTTCCGCACCCATGGCCATCGCGATCACAACGAACTCTGGACGTACGGCCAGGTGTTTCCCGCATTGCTGGCCATCGACCGCCTGCGCTACCGGCTTCTGCCCTATATCTACTCTTTGGCGTGGAAGGTGACCAGCGAGGACTACACCATCCAGCGCCCGCTGGTGATGGACTTTCGCGAGGACCCGGCAACATGGGAGATCGGCGACGAGTTTCTTTTCGGCCCTGCGATTCTCGTGAGTCCGGTGCTCACGGAGCACGCTACTTCCCGGACGGTTTATTTGCCTTCCGGCGCAGAATGGTTTGACTTCTGGACCGGTGAGCGAGCGGACGGCGGCACAACGATCAATGCGGCTGCGCCGCTCGATCGCATTCCACTCGATATTCGCGCCGGCTCCATCCTGCCGCTCGGCCCGGTCATTGAATACGCGGGGCAAGCCAACGATCCCACCGAGCTGCGCGTGTATCCGGGCGCGAATGGCGATTTCAATCTTTACGAGGATCAGGGAGACAACGAGAGCTATGAGAAAGGCGCTCACGCGATCATCCCGATTCACTGGAATCATGCGACGCGCACCCTTACTTTGGGCGCACGGCAGGGAAGCTATCCGGGCATGGCCGCAACCCATACGTTCAACGTGGTGATCGTCCGGGCCGGGCATGGAACGGGCGAAGAATCTACAGAAAATCCCGACCGCAAAATCGAGTACAGCGGCGGGAAGGTAGAGGCGCGGTTCTAGGGCGTATCGACATATAGCCTGATAACCTATAGGCAAAATGAGCAAGTTTTCCATTGAATGCGTGGAGCACGAAGCGAACCGCAGATGTTTCGACTCTGTTGGGAGCAAAGAACGCTCCCAACTTCGCTCAACATGACAGTGCTTGATTTACTTTTCAGCAACTTAGAGTTGGTCTATATGTCGATACAGCCTAGGTCTCTGACCGTTTGATTTGGCGCCATCCTCGGGTGCCCCAGGTCTCGTCCGCCGCGGCGGACGAGACCTGGGAAACCTGCGGTTGGGTTGACAGGAGTAGTCGCGCAGGTAGATGATTTTCCCTGCGGTGCACACGTGTGCATGATCTTATGGTATGCAGCGCGTGCGATGGGGCTGCACTGCATCGGTTCGGCTCATCGGCCGAGGAGTTCATATATGAGCAACCTGCTCATTCGTCCGGAGGTCTTCCGCGATCGCATCGAAGACTTCGGCTTCGAGTACCTGTCGTTTGAGACGCGCAAGCTGCAGCCCGGCCAGAGATACAGCGGCAATACCGCCGGGAGAGAGCTGGCAATCGTAGTCCTGGGCGGCGTGTGTTCGGTGACGAGCTCGCGCGGCGAGTGGCGGAACTTCGGCAAACGCGCGACGGTCTTCGATGGCATGCCGTATACGCTGTATCTTCCGATCAACACGGAGTTCACCGTAATCACCGAGTCGAGTTGCGATCTGGCCCTCTGCTATGCGAAGGCGGAGGTTGAGTTTCCCGCGCAGCTCGTTACGCCGGAACAAGCCGGCATCGAGATTCGCGGCGGCGGCAATGCCACGCGCCAGATTCATGACATGCTGCCGCCCTCCTTTCCCGCGCACCGGCTCATCGTCGTCGAAGTCTTCACGCCCTCCGGTAACTGGTCGAGCTTTCCCCCTCATAAGCACGATGTACACAATCCTCCCGGTGAAGTCGATCTCGAAGAGATCTATTACTACCGGATCGAGCGCCCGGAAGGCTTCGCTGTGCAAAAGGTCTACACCGCCGACCGCCGCATCGACGAGACGCTGACCGTGCGCGACGGCGAACTGGTGCTGATCCCTGAGGGGTATCATCCCGTGGCGGCTGCGCACGGATACAACGTGTATTATTTGAACGCGCTCGCCGGTTCGGCGCGCTCCCTCGCCGCGTCCGACGATCCGCAGTACGCCTGGGTGCGCGGCGCGTGGAGCGAGAAGGATCCGCGCCTGCCTATGATTCACAGGTAAGTTTTGCAGCCCGCGCTTGCGTGACCTCAATCGAACGAAGCACAGCAGGCCAGAGGTGAACCAACGATGAAGACACGCCGCATGACCATGGCGCAGGCGCTGATCGCCTTCCTGAAAAACCAATATGTGGAGCGCGACGGCAGAGAGCACAGGTTTTTCGCCGGTGTGCTCGGCATCTTTGGTCACGGCAACGTCGCCGGCATCGGCCAGGCCCTGCAGCAGAATCCTGATCTGCCTTTCATTCTGGTGCGTAATGAACAGGCCGGTGTGCACATAGCGACCGGCTACGCAAAGGCGGGCAATCGGCTGCGCGCCTTTGCATGTACTTCGTCCATCGGTCCCGGCGCCACGAATATGATCACCGGCGCGGCGCTCGCCACCATCAACCGATTGCCGGTGCTGCTGCTGCCGGGGGACATCTTCGCGCGCCGCAACGTCGCGCCCGTGTTGCAGCAGCTCGAATCGCCTTCTTCCCAAGACATCGGCGTGAACGATTGCTTCAAACCCGTTTCGCGCTACTGGGATCGCATCTATCGTCCCGAGCAGCTCATCACCGCTCTGCCGGAAGCCATGCGGGTGCTCACGTCTCCCTCCGATTGCGGCGCCGTCACGCTGGCCCTCCCGCAGGATGTGCAGACCGAAGCCTTCGATTATCCCGAAGAGCTTTTTAAGAAGCGTATCTGGCTTATCCGCCGGCCTATGCCGGATGCGATTTCTTTCGCGCGGGCGGCTGTGTCTATTCGCGCGGCGCGCAAGCCGCTTCTCATCGCCGGCGGCGGCGCGCTGATGAGCGAGGCCTCAGAGGTGCTTAGCGCCTTTGCCGCGAAGACCGGCATCCCCGTCGCGGAAACGCAGGCCGGCAAAGGCTCGCTCGCTTGGGATCACCCACAGTGCATGGGCGCGATCGGCGCTACAGGCACTTTAGCCGCCAACCGCCTGGCGAACGAAGCCGATCTCATCATCGGAGTGGGCACGCGCTATTCCGATTTCACCTCGGCCTCCATGACCGCCTTCCAGAATCCGCAGGTCCGCTTTGTCAACATCAACACCGCGGAGTTCGATGCCTACAAAGCCGGTGCGGTTCCGCTCGTCGCCGATGCGCGTGTGGCTTTGGAGCACCTGCACGCCGCGCTTGAACAATATCGCGTGCCGAACGAATACGCGACGCTCGTGGCCGATCTCAAAACGAAATGGGAGGCTGAGGTCGATCGCCTCTATCACCTCAATTATCGAGATCCTGACTACAAGGGAAAACCCGCGCAGAGCGAGGTGATCGGCGCGATGTGGGAGGCCTCGGGGCCGCGCGATATCTTGGTTTCCGCTGCCGGCAGTCATCCCGGCGATCTGCACAAACTATGGCGCACGCGCACACCGAACGGCTATCACATGGAATACGGCTACTCCTGCATGGGATACGAAATTCCCGGCGCGCTCGGCGTGAAGCTGGCCGATCCCTCGCGCGAGGTGTTCGTCTTTCTCGGCGACGGCACCTATCTGATGATGCCCACTGAAATTGTGACCTCCGTGCAGGAGGGGATTAAGATCATCATCGTGCTGGTAGATAATCACGGTTTCGCCAGTATCGGCAGCCTGAGCCGTTCGCTCGGCCAGTCTGGATTCGGCACGCGTTACCGGATGCGCAGTACGGACTCCGGCCAACTGGACGGCGAGATGCTGGCGGTTGACTTTGTAGCCAATGCGCGCAGCCTGGGCGCGCGCGCAGCGAAAGCCGCAACCATCGCGGAGCTGAAGCAGGCGCTTGCAGAGGCCAAGTCCGCCGACCGCACCACGGTCATCGTAATTGAGACGGATCCTGCCGTCGCTGTGCCCGGGTACGAATCCTGGTGGGACGTTGCCGTAGCCGAAGTTTCTGAGATGGAGGGTGTGCGCGAGGCGCGAGCGCGCTATGAAGAGGCGCGCAAGCGCGAACGCTATCACCTGTGAGGAGGAATCGAATCATGACCGAACGTTTGCACAACTTCATTGACGGTGATTGGCGTGCCTCCACGGCCGATCACGCGCTCAATGTGATCAACCCCGCCTCCGCTGAGGTGCTGGCGGAGGTCCCGCTTTCTCCCGCTGCGGACGTGCATCAGGCGGTCGAGATCGCGGAATGCGCCTTCATCGGATGGCGGCGCACGCCCGTCGTCGACCGCGTTCAGCCGCTCTTTAAGCTCAAAGCACTGCTCGAGCAGCATCGTGACGATCTCTCACTTTCGATCACGAATGAATGCGGCAAAACGCTGGCCGAAAGCAAAGGCGAGATGCAGCGCGCGATTGAAAATGTCGAGACCGCCTGCGGCATGCCTACGATGATGCAGGGCACGAACTGTGAAGACATTGCGAGCGGCATCGATGAGCATATGATCCGCCAGCCGCTCGGCGTCGTTGCCGCCATTACGCCGTTTAACTTTCCCGGCATGATCCCGTTCTGGTTTATGCCGTATGCGGTTGCTGCCGGCAATTGCTTCCTGCTCAAGCCCTCGGAACGCGTGCCCATCACCTCGCAAAAGGTCTTTCATCTGATTCAGCAGGCAGGTTTCCCGCCAGGCGTGATTCAGCTCGTGAACGGAGGACGCGACGCCGTGAATGCCATCCTCGATCATCCCGGCATTCGCGCTATCAGCTTTGTGGGTTCCACCGCGACGGCGAGGTACGTCTACAGCCGCGCGGCGGCCAGCGGCAAGCGCGCGCAGTGTCAGGGTGGCGCCAAGAATCCCGTGGTGGTCATGCCGGACGCGGATATGGAGATGACCACGCGCATTCTCGCTGATTCGGCCTTCGGCTGCGCCGGCCAGCGCTGCCTCGCAGCCTCAGTGGCTATCAGTGTGGGCGGCGCGCGCCCCAGTTTCACGGAGCAGATCGTTGCCACGGCGACCAAGCGCAAGGTGGGTTATGGCGCTGCGCCGGGCATCGAGATGGGACCGGTGATCTCAGCCGAAAGCAAGGCGCGTATCGAAGGATTGATCGCCAAAGGCGAACACGAGGGCGCGCGTGTGCTTGTCGATGGCCGCAGCCGCAAGATCTCCGGCTATGAAGATGGATACTTCGTTCTGCCCACCGTGCTCGACGATGTTCCTCCCGATGCGGAGACCGCGCGCACCGAAATCTTCGGCCCGGTGCTCAGCCTGATGCACGCGCAGACCATCGAAGAGGCCATCGCTCTCGTGAATGGCCGCAGCTACGGCAATATGGCGTGTATCTTCACTACGGATGGCGCGAACGCCCGCCGCTTCCGCTATGAGGTGAACGCGGGCAATGTGGGCATCAACGTAGGCGTGGCCGCGCCGATGTCGACATTCCCCTTCAGCGGCTGGGGCGAAAGCTTCTTCGGCGATCTGCATGCGCAGGCGCATCACGCGGTGGAGTTCTACACGCAGACGAAGGTCGTGGTCGAACGCTGGCCCAAAGAATGGAGCCGGAAGTTCTAAAAGCAGCCTCTAGCTTTTAGCTGTCAGCGCGTTCATGCGCCAAATGAAAGTTGCGGATCTCATCAGCGGCACGGTTGAGCTAGAAGCTAAAGGCTTGGGATTTGTGGGAGAGGGATGAAACAGCTATTGGTGGGCAATGCGCCCTGTTCGTGGGGCACGCTTGAGCATCAGGATACGAGCAAGCAGGTTCCATTCGACCGCATGTTGGATGAGCTCGTCGAAACCGGCTACACGGGAACCGAGCTTGGCGACTGGGGCTACATGCCCACGCATCCCGATGCTCTCAAGGCGGAACTCGAAAGACGCCATCATCTCGTGATGCTCGGCGCCTTCGTTCCCGTTGCGCTCAAAAATCCGGCTGCTCATGCGGAAGGCATTGCCCTCGCAGTAAAGACAGCAAAGCTCATCGCCGCGGTTGCCGCCACGCAGTCGCCTTATCTGGTGCTCTCGGATGATAACGGCACCGATCCCTTGCGTACGCATCTAGCCGGCCGTGTTCCGCCAGGGGCGAGCCTCGGTAAAGACGAATGGAAGACCTTCGCCGCCGGTGCGGACCGCATCGCGCGCGCCGTGCACGATGAAACCGGCCTGCGCACAGTCTTTCATCATCATTGCGCCGGATATGTAGAAACACCGGACGAGATCGCCACGTTGCTTGATCTGACGAATCCGGAACGGCTCGGCCTGGTGTTTGATACCGGCCACTACTATCACGGCACTGGCGGCGAAGATGTCGATCTCGTCGCAGCGCTCAATCGCTTCGCAGATCGCATCTGGTACATCCACCTGAAAGACATCGAGCCGAACGTCGCCCGCCGCAGCCGTGCGGAAGAGTGGGACTACTTCATAGCAATGCGGCACGGTTTATACCCCGAACTGGGCAAGGGCTGCGTGGACTTTCCAGCTCTTCTTCGCTGGCTCGCTGCACACGATTACAAAGGCTATGTGCTCGTCGAGCAGGACGTTTTGCCCGGCATGGGCACGCCCAGGCAGAGTGCGCAACGCAGCCGCGACTACCTTCGTTCCATTGAATCCAATTTCGCTTGAATGCGGCGGTTCGCTTCGAGCTTTGCCTTTGTATGGAAAGGGGATCATGAGCGCAAAAAAACTGCACTTCGGAAAACTGCATTTCGGATTGATCGGCGCAGGACGTATCGGCCGTGTCCATGCGGAGACACTTGCCTTTCGCCTGCCTGAAGCCGAGATCGCAGCCATCACCGATGTGAATCGCGATGCGGCCCTGGCGCTCGCCGCGCGTTGCAGCATCGCCAAAGTCGCCGCGTCGGCTGCGGAGATCTTCGCCGATCCCAAGATCGATGCAGTGCTCATCTGTACTTCGACCGACACGCACGCGGGCCTGATCGCCGAAGCGGCCAAGGCCGGCAAGCACATCTTCTGCGAGAAGCCGATCTCCCTGAGCCTCGAAAAGATCGACGGCTCGCTGGCCGCCGTGGAGGCCGCCGGTATCAAGCTCCAGGTGGGGTTCAATCGCCGCTTCGATTCCAATTTCATGCGTGTCCGCCAGGCGGTCGCGAGCGGCGAAATCGGCACGCCCAGCCTGATGCACATCGTCAGCCGCGATCCCGCGCCGCCGCCGCTTTCGTATCTCAGGCCCTCCGGCGGCATCTTTCTCGACATGATGATCCATGACTTCGACATGGCGCGTTATCTCATCGGTGACGAAGTTGAAGAGGTCTACGCTTCCGCAGGTGTTCTGGTCGAACCCGGATTTCGCAATGAGGATGACTTCGACACCGCTCTCGTGGTTGTGCACTTCCGCAGCGGAGCTATCGGGACCATCGACAACAGCCGCAAGGCTGTCTTCGGCTACGACCAGCGCGTCGAGATCCTCGGCAGCAAAGGTAAAATCGCGACGGAAAACCGCTATCCGAATCAGGTTGTGGTCAGCGGCGAGAAATGCGTATACACTGATCTGCCTTTGAACTTCTTCATGCAACGCTACACCGAAAGTTTTGCGCTGGAGCTCGAATTGTTCACGAAGGCCGTGCTCGAAGACAAGCCAATCCCGGTTACGGGCGCCGACAGCCGTATTCCTGTCGTCATGGCGCTGGCCGCGCGCAAATCGCTGGACGAACATCGCCCAGTGCGTCTCGATGAGGTTGCGCGATGAAACGATCTACGTTGGCTTGCATTCTCACCGATCTGCACCTTTGGGTGCCGATCCTCGTGCTTATTTTGGGAACCACGCTTCTGATGACTCTGAGGTGAACTTGTGAGTTCGAACGCAACCGCCGCGCCTGCACGTTCCGCGCTTTCCTTGCACAAGCTGGGCGTATTCTGCGGTCTTGCCGCGGCCGTGTGGCTGGGTAGCGCGGAAGCGCCCACCAAGCTCGTCAACGAGGGCTTCTCGCCGTTTCTTATCTCCATGGGGATGGTGATGGGCGCGTTTGTGGCGCGCTGGACCGTCCCAACGCTTCTGAAAGGCACAGGATTCCTTTTTGCGGATCTGCTTGAAAAGCCGCACCTGATTGTGTGGGCAGTGCTGGCCGGCATGTTATGGGCCGTGGGCAACACGCTCACCATCTTCGCCGTGCGCAATGTGGGCCTGACGATCGCCTTTCCGCTCTGGAACACGAACAGCCTCGTGGGACTTGCCTGGGGCTGTCTGCTCTTCAGGGAGCTGCGCGGATCGAGGCCAAAAGATTGGGCCAAGGTCATCGGCGGAGCCGCAGCGATCGTCTTCGGCGCAGCCGTGCTGGCTGTTGCCACCACGCAGCAATCCTCGGGTGCGCCGGGTAGGGCGATGATGGGCATTGCGGCAGCGCTCGGCGCAGGCGCCATGTTCGGAACCATGTACATTCCTTATCGCAAAGCCTACATCAGCGGCATGAATCCGCTTTCATTTGTAACGATCTTCACGTTTGGTGAGCTGGGAACCGTTCTTGCCCTGGGATGGGTCTTTTATGGCAGCACCGCCAGCATGATTGCCGAGCTCGATCGCGCGCGGACGATGTTGTTCTGGCCGTTTCTCGGCGGATTCTGCTGGGTCATCGGCGATCTCTTCCAGCAGTACGCGGCGAAATACATCGGTATCGGCCGCGGTATCCCGCTCTCGAATACCAATCAGCTTTGGGGCCTTGCCTGGGGCGCGCTGGTTTTCGGCGAGTTCGCAGGACTGAGCGGTGCGGGCCGCACACTGGTTATCGCCGGTTCGCTCATCATGATTGCAGGCGTGGTCTCGATCAGCATGGCCGAGCCGCCGCCTTCTGAAATGGAGAACTGGAACAAGGCGATGCGCCGCGAATGCGAGCGCTACAGTCTTGACTCGGGAACTGTCGCCGCTGTGGTAAGCGGGGAAGATCCGCTCGCCGATCATCCTCGCCAGCGCCGCTGGTGGGAAATCTTCATCATGCTTGGCGCTACCGCAGTCTTCGTTTGGCTCGCAGTCGGCACCCGCGCGCAGCACATTTACGTCAGTCTTCCCTGGATGCTGGTGCTCATCGTCGGCACTACCATCCCTCTCGGCGTGGTCGGAACAATGCTTTGGCGACGCACGCGATTTTCATGACCGGCGATTTCGGTTGACATGTTAATTTGGCATTTGCTACTTTCCGGTTGCGGAAAAAGACTTAGAGAATCCACCGCTGAATACAGATTCTTGCGAATGGCTGAGCCGGTATGCTCATCTGCGAGCGGAGCCTTGTATTTGGGGTGGTTTTTGTGTTTATCGCCCTTTTAACGCTCTGTTTTTCGGAAATTAACGAGAATGAAGAACGATGGCCTTGAAGCATCGCAAAGATGACGCACAGCCCTCGTGACAGAGGACAACACACAACCTTTTTTTGCAGTAAGACAATTGGGAGGCAATATGCATGGGATGGATCGATCTGCTCGCGATCGGAGCAGGGTGAGTTGCTGCGCGAACCGTACGACGTGGAGTTCGGCATGGATGTTGGCAGCATTAGCTTTCGTTTTGCTTATTCCAGGGCGCGCTGCGTTTGCGCAGTATGACAGCGGCAGCCTGGTCGGCGTGGTGCACGATTCGACCGGCGCGGTGATTCCCGGCGCAACGGTAACGGTGGTGAATAAAGCGACCGGCGCGGTATTCACAACCACATCGGGCAGCGCCGGCGAATACGAAGCGCCATCACTGCATACGGGAACTTATAAGATTACGGCCGAGCGCACGGGATTTAATACCGCCGTGGCCGACAACATTCTGGTATCGGTGGGCGAGCGGCAACACATCGACCTGGCGCTGCAGGTTGGCCAGACATCGACCACGGTCGAAGTCAGCGACGTGGCGCTGCAGCTCGAAACCGAAAACAGCGAACGCGAACAGACGGTCTCCGGCTATCAGACCGAAGCGCTGCCGCTGGTGAGCCGCAACTTCTCCGATCTTTTGGCGCTCGTAACCGGATCGCGGCAGGCTCCAACGCAGGCGACGACGAGCTCCATCTCGAGCCTGGTCCGTGAAGGCGCGTACAACGTGAACGGCCAGCGCAGCATGTTCAACAACTACCTGCTCGATGGTATGGACAACAACGCCTATGGTGAGAGCAACCAGGGTTTCGATAACCAGATCATCGCCATCGCGCCGGATTCAGTAGCGCAGTTCAACGTGGTGACCAACAACGAGAGCGCGGAGTACGGCCGTTCGTCGGGCGCAACCATCAACGTAGCCTCGGCCAGCGGCACAAATGCCTTTCACGGCTTGCTCTATGATTTCATCCGCAACACCGATCTGAATGCCGCGGGCTTCTTCAAGCCCACGCTCGTGGGCAGCGCCGGCGCCAGTGTTCCGTTCCAGAAGCCGGCCTTCAACCGCAACCAGTTCGGCATGAACTTCGGCGGACCGATCATCAAGGATAAGCTCTTCTTCTTTCTGGATTACGAGGGTTTTCGCCAGACACTGAGCCCGCTCTATGTATTGACTCTGCCCACGCAGGATGAGCTCAATGGCATCCTGGTTGTCCCGGTTAAGAATCCACTTACTGGCGTCACCTACGCGGCCAACACCGCCATTCCCTCCGGCGCCATCAATCCGCTCTCGGCGCAGATCATCAGCTACTTCAAGCCCTTTGCGAGCCAGTTGCCCGGAAGCGGTTTGGCAACCACCGGCTTGAACCAGGATGACTACGCCAAGGAAGTGCCTTTTACAGATAACTCGGATAAAGGTGACCTGCGTCTCGACTTCCAGCAGTCGCCGAATACCTCATGGTTTGTCCGTGTCAGCGACCGTAAGGAGACGGGCGTCAACCATCCCACGATCCCGCTGCCCCTTGACGGCCAGACCAATGGGACGATCAGGATTCTCGATCAGCAGATTGCGCTTGGCTACACGCATCTCTTCGGCGCCAACCGGATCGTCGATGCGCGGCTTGGACTTTCGCGCACCAAGGCCGGCAAGTACACGCTCTCTATCGGCCAGAACGACTTCACCATCCCGGGCCTCCAGGACGTCCCCTCGTTCATTGCAGGCGGTCTGCCCTCGATCAGCATCACCGGCTTTACCACATCCACTGGCTCCGCCGAATTGGGCCGCCAGAGCACCAATCCGCAGTGGCAGAATCCGGCGCTGCTCGACCCCAAGGTGAACTACACCTGGGTCAAAGGCAAGCACTCGCTCAAGTTCGGCTATGAGTACGAGCATATCTGGATGGCGGTCAACGATAACAACCCGCTCTACGGTTCATGGACCTACGGTGGCGGTTACAGCGCTGTTGGTACTACAGTCTCCGACGATTACTGGGCCGACTTCCTGTTCGGCCTGACCAGCAGCTATCAGTTGGCCAACTACTTCGTAGTGCACCTGCGCCAGACGCTGGACAGCGCCTACGCGCAGGATGATTGGAAGGTAATGCCCAACCTGACGCTGAACCTCGGCCTGCGCTGGGAGTACGGCTCGCCCTATTCGGAGCAGAATAACTACATCTCCAACTTCGATCCCGTCAATCAAGTAGTTGACACCATCAGTCCTGGAGCTGTCCTCGGCAACGGCATTCAACCGGTATCGCCTGGCGGCGTATATGGCAAAACTCTCGTGAATCCCGACTACTCAGACTTTTCGCCGCGCATTGGCTTCGCCTTTGCCGCGACGCCTAAAATGGCCATCCGCGGCGGCTTTGGCACCGGCTACGTTCACTACACCCGCGCCGGATCGGGCGACATTCTTGGCATCAACGCTCCGCAGGCTCAATTCGCCTCTGTCAACCAGAACAATCTGAAACCCTCCATGACAGACAAATGCTCGTCACCGCTTCCGGCGCAGATCATCGCGCCTGGCACTACGACGCAAACGTGCTACGCTACCGCTGACCAAGGCTTTCCGTCCGGTCTTGTGACGACATTCAATAAGGCCACCGACAACATCACCTGGGTTCCCAAGAACACGCGCGACAGTTATGTAGAGAACTGGTTCCTGAGCGTGCAGCAGCAGTTGGCCAAGAATACGCTGCTCGACATCGCCTACGTGGGCAACCATGGACTGAAGCTCCAGGGTTTTCTCAATGGCAACCAGGAGAATCCCTCGAACGGCTTTGCCCGGCCCTACGCCAACTGGCCCAGCGACATCACCGAGGCGCTCAACGAGTTCTGGTCGAACTTCAACGCGCTGCAGGTGCGCTATGAGCAGCGCTTTGTCGGCGGCCTGACGCTGCTCAACTCCTTCACCTGGGAGCACTCGCTCGACAACGCCTCCGCTTCGCTCGAAGGCAACACGCCCTCGCCGCAGGACGGCAACAACATCAAGGCAGACTACGCGCAGTCGGACTACAACCTTCCCGTGGCCAACGTCACCAGCCTAGTCTACGAGCTGCCGTTCGGCCACGGCCGGCGTTTCCTTTCCGGCATCAACGGCGCTGAAGACGCAGTGCTGGGCGGCTGGCAGATCAGCGCGATCAACACCGCGCAGGCTGGCACGCCCTTCAACGTGACCTACAGCCCGAACGGTGCGCAGGCCGTCTCGCCTCAGATTCAGGCTACCTACCGCGGCCTCAACGAATACCGGCCTGACATCGTGCCTGGCAAGCCCGTCACCTTGGGAACCTCTACGCGCCAGGCCAATACCGGTTACGTGAACTACATCAACACCGCGGCCTTCGTGACGCCTCCCATCAAGGACGCTGCGGGCAACGTGTTGAGCCCCTTTGGCAATGCCTCGCGCAATCCCGGGCGCACGCCACCGTTTAACGAGACCGACTTCGACGTGAACAAGAGGTTCAATACGCCCCTCGAACAGATGAAGGTCGAGTTCCGCGCCGAGGCTTATAACCTGTTCAATCACAGCAATCTCTACCTGCCCGGTTCGATCAGCGTCACGCAGGGCACCACCACGCAGACCTTCTCAACCGGCGCCGTGCCTCCGGTCTCAGCGATCACGCCAGGAGCGGCCAACGTGAACTCTGGACAGATCACCTCCACCTTCGAACCGCGTATCCTTCAGTTTGCGCTGAAGGTGATCTTCTAAGTCGCAGTTTGGTTATTCCTGCTCCTCTCGCTCCGGTCGCCATCTTGCTCGCGCGGCCGGAGCGGTTCTTTTTACGGCACGGAAGCCTCTTCGAGCAGCGTAAATTTAAAGTAGGACGATGAGAACAGAGATACTCAACAGGCTGGGCCGAGAAACTGAGCTTTGGGATGTGCTGGTGATCGGCGGCGGCGCGAGCGGCTTGGGCGCCGCGGTAGACGCCGCTTCGCGCGGTTATCGCACTCTGCTCGTCGAGCGCTTCGACTTCGGCAAAGGCACTTCGAGCCGCAGTACCAAGCTCGCGCACGGCGGCGTTCGCTATCTTGAACAACTGAATCTAACACTGGTTCTCGATGCGCTCCGCGAGCGCGGACACATGCTGCGCAATGCGCCCCATCTGGTTCACGATCTGCCGTTCGTCGTTCCGGCTTACACGTTTTCTGCGCTTCCGTATTACGGCATAGGCCTCAAGATTTACGAGCGCCTCTCCGGCCGCCTTTCGCTGGGGCGATCCGAATTTCTTTCCCGGACGGGCACATTGGACAGATTGCCGGGAATCGCCACCGACGGGATTCGTGGCGGCATTCTCTATCACGACGGCCAATTTGACGATGCCCGTCTCATCATCACTCTGGTGCGCACGCTCGAAGATCTCGGCGGAGCAGCAATCAACTACGTCGAAGCTGTTGGATTGCTGAAGAACGGCGATAAAACAACTGGCATTCAGGCGCGCGATTGCGAGAGCGGCAGTGTCTTCGATATCCGGGCAAAGGTGGTCGTTAACGCGAGCGGAGTTTACGCGGAGGAGATGCTTGCCATGGATGGGGCCGCGCGCGGATCGCTGCTCGCCCTCAGCCAGGGCACGCATTTTGTCCTGCCCCGCTCTTTTCTTCCGGGTGATGCCGCGCTTATGATTCCGAAGACCACGGACGGGCGTGTTCTCTTCGCAATCCCGTGGCATGGCGCAACCCTGGTGGGAACGACGGACGAACCCGTCGATCGTGTCTCTGCCGAGCCGCGCGCGCTGCGCGCGGAGAGAGAGTTTCTACTGACTCACATCGTTCGTTATCTTCAGCGGACTCCCACGGCAACTGAAATCCTCAGTGTGTGGTCCGGTTTGCGCCCGCTGGTGCGCAAAGACGGAGTTAGAACCTCCAAGCTCTCGAGAGACCACACCATCCTCGTCTCGAAATCGGGCCTGATCACCGTGACCGGCGGTAAGTGGACCACCTATCGCCGTATGGGCCAGGACACCATCGATCGCGCCGTTGAAGTCGCGTCTCTTCCCAGACGGTCCTCGCGCACGCTGGATTTGAAGCTCCATGGGTGGATCGAAAGCTCAAGCGCCTCCTCGGAGTGGGAGTGCGTTTACGGCTCCGACCTGACTGCTTTAAAGGCGCTCTCATCCGACCGCGCCGGGCTCGATGCGTTCCTGCATCCACGGCTTCCCTTTCGGCTGCGCGAAGTCGTGTGGGCTGCGCGGCATGAGATGGCCCGGACCGTCGAGGACGTTCTCGCGCGCCGTACCCGCGCCCTCTTTCTTGATGCGCGCGCCGCCATGGAAGCCGCTCCGGCGGTGGCCGGCCTATTGGCTGCTGAATTGAAGCGGAGCGAAGAGTGGAAGCAAAAAGATCTTGCCGGATTTCTTGAAACCGCAAAGGGCTATGTGCTTGAAGAATGCGACTTGCGGCCCATGGCGGTTAGCTACGCCCACCCCCCTGGTCAGTAAAGGCACAGCTCCGCGCGTCGCGAAAGCCTGCTATTCCGCGTGCAGCACCACATCGAAGAGCAGCAGGCTCGCCGTCGTGAAGATGATGTCATAGCCCACGAGCAGCTTGATCCAGAGCGTAGGATCGCTATCGCCGGTGAGAATGGCCTTGGTAGACAGCACCATCGCCAGCAGAGCGGGTATGAAGATTGGGAAAAGGATCAGCGGCAGCAGCAGCTCGCGGTTGCGGCTGCGGATGGAAAGCGCGGCGAAGAACGTTCCATTCGCAACCAGCGCCCATGTTCCTAATGGCAGCACCAGCAGAAGCTGCCAGCCTGCACCTTCAATATGCAGGTTATAGAACACCAGGAATACGGGCGCGAGCAACACCTGAACGATCGAGACGAAAAAAAAATTCGCCAGAACTTTGGCCAGAAAGAGTTCAGCGCCCGAAGCAGGCGCCATGCGCTGCGCGTCGAGCACCTGATGGCGGATCTCACGCGCCCACGCCTGGTTGAGAGCGCTCACTGAGGCGAACATCGTAGCTACGCACAACACGCCGCCTGCGATCTCGCGGGAAAACGCGTCTCGCGGGTCGAACGCGAGCGAAAACAGCACCACTACCAGCAGTGCGAAAAACAGCATGGAGTTGACTGCCTCGCGCGAGCGCCACTCGATGCGGAGGTCTTTTGCAAGATGAATCCAAAGAGCGCGGGTCATTTGGGCCCGCCTGCCGCAGAGCTTTTGATCAGATCTGCAGTCTGCGCTTCGGCAGCGCGCAGATAATCGTCGGGGCTCAGAATCAGTTGCACCCCGCGCACACCAGCCGAGACGCTGATCTTGTCGAAGAGAATCGCGGTCTCATCCATCCATACCGGAAAAGGCTTTTTCGCGCCAAAAACCGTAACCCCTCCGCGAATATATCCGGTAAGCGCCTGCACATCTTTGAGCGGCGCCATCTCAGCCTTGCGCAACCCCGCCGCGCGCGCCAGCTTCTTGAAGTCGAGTTCGGCATCGCCGGGAATAACGGCGAAGACATGGATGGCCCGCCCTCCGGTCGTCCACCCCAGCGACGAAGACCTGTCACCACCACCCCAAGAAGCAGAAACCGCTTCTTGGGGGCCCCAGTCGCTGGGGACCCCGGTGGTAATCAGAGTTTTGAAAACTTGCTCGGCGGGCATTCCAATCTTCTTGGCGACGGAGATCGCGGAAAGATCCTCCGGATCGACCTCGTACTCGCGCAGCTCGAACGCGATGCCGAGTGATTCGAGAAAGCGCGCGCCATTTGTCTTCATAACCCGGCATGTCCGTGTTCAAAAGATGCAATTCTTCCCGCATGGAGCGTCAGCACCCAATCGGCGAGGGGCGCTGCCAACTCGCGCTGGTGCGTTGTCAGCACGATGGTGCGGGCGCTCTGGCGAAATGTCGCCAGCAATTCCACCATCTGCCGGGCGCTTTCCACATCCATATTGGAGAATGGTTCGTCGAGCAGAAGCAACTCGGGTTCCGATAACAGTACGCGGGCCAGCGAGGTGCGCTGCCGCATGCCCTGCGAGTACTGGCTCAGAATCCGTTTCAGATCGGGATCGAGCCCTACCCGTCGCAGTGCATCAGCCGGCGCAAGGCAGGAGCGCCCGGGATACAAGCTGGCAAAGTAGCGAAGATTTTCTTCGGCCGTCAATTCGTCGTACAGCATGGGCGCGTGACTCATGTATCCGACCCGCGCCCGCGCCTCGTGCGGATCGAGTCCTCCGAAGACGAGCGCCGTGCCAAAACTGGGACGCAGTAGTCCAGCGAGAATCCGAAGCAGTGTCGATTTGCCCGCACCGTTTTCGCCCAGCACAACGTAGCAGCGGCCGGGTTCAAAGTCTACTGAGACCTGACGGAGGGCCGCAAACGAGCCAAAGAGTTTGGAAACCTGATCGAGCCTGGCGCTGAACGAAACACTGGCAGTTGCCGGCGGATTCGTGCTCATTCGGTCAGTTGCCAGCGGTCTGAGTGCCGGCCGGAGCCGTCTGAGCGGCCGATGCAGAGGTGGGCTTGGAATTCGCAGGCGCCTGCGGCCGAGCGCCGGGCTGCGCGGGCGCATATTTGCTGGCGCATTTGGCCTGCAGCGCGGTCGCATGGAAGACGCCGTCGTGGCCGTATGTGCCTTCTGCGAGCGCCTGGGCGTCGTCCTTGAACGTATCTGGAGGTGGCTCAGAACCTCTATACGACACTTTCAGCAGCCGCCCGCTGACGGCTTTGGGCGAATGGCTCTCAAACTCGTTGAGCACGAAAGTCACGTGAGTGCCATCCTGCACAATTGAGCCGGGCTGGACGAAGCCTTCCACGCGCAGCTGGCTATGGTAAGCCTTATCGCCCATGCCGCCGAGTTCGGCAATCGTCACATAGTAGCTCTTGCTCGCGCCATAACCGGTATAAGCCAGCCAGCCGATCGTTCCGACAATGATGGCCGCCGCGATGCCGATCCGCCAAGTATTTCGAGAAGATTTCATGGTCAATTCTAACGATACGAGTGCAAAGGGCGGTGGTCAACCCGGCTTGCGGGCAGCATGGATCCGAAGTTGGATCCGAGGTTGCGGCGGAAGTACTGGAAAACCTTGATTTACAGGACCTAGGTCGTTGCACGACCTGCGCCGACACGGCAGCAAATGTGACGCAGCGCACAACGGGTGGAACTTAGGGCCTTCTGCGCCGGGCCAACTCCGCCGGTTGCGCCTCGCTGCGGGTCGGAACCAGGCGGAAATCCCTCTGCGTCAGGTGTCTCAGGCCACTGGCTAAAACGGCCGGTGACACGATCATGGCAACGAAAGCGAACCCAAGCAGAAAGTCGAGCATGACAACATCCTTCCCCTGCACTTCCGCCGGTGAGCATGATGAACGATTCGGCTGTGGCGCGTAACTTAACAGACGGTATAGCGTAATCGAACTACGGGATGGAATAGCTCTTCGGCGTGGAGGGCATTACCGCTTGGTACCGTACGGAGCAAGTGTCGGGGTATTGCCCGATCCCCCAGAAGCGTTACAGACTCTGGGCCCGCATCATGGAACGCGGCGAGACAGGCCGGTTCGCTCTAGTCCATATCGACTATAGACCAACTCTAAGTTGCTAAAAGTAAGTCAAGCACTGTCATGTTGAGCGAAATCCGCCGCGGCGGAGAGTCGAAACATCTGCGGTTCGTTTCCTGCCGCACGCATTCAATGCAAAACTTGCTCATTTTGCCCATAGGTTATCGGGCCATATGTCGATACACCCTAGTCCCCATCCGGCGGGACCTGCGCAAGCAGGCGCTTCCATGTCTTCTGGTTTTTGCGGAAACCTTTCTTCAGGTCCTCGAGAATGCGTTCAAAATCGGTGTTGGTCCGCAGATTGTTCCATGCCGGATTCTTCTGAAACCATGGATAATTCTCATTCCCGAGATAGATAGCCCGCCGCAGCCAGTGCAATGCCTCGCTCGAATCGCCCTCGACCGCGAAGTACGTTGCCAGCCGGTAGGCCATCTCGTTATCGGCTTCGGCCGCCGTCAGTGTATCGTCTTTGAGCAGTGCTGCCGCCCGCGCCCGCTCGCCGGCTTGCACGTAGCAGAGCGCGAGCGTAGGCACGGCAATGCGCAGCGAGTCGTCGTCACGAATCACGCCTTCGAGAATCTGGATGGCCGCATCCAGATGTCCCAGCCGCATCTGCTGATAGCCGGCCGAAGTGCGCAGCAGTGGATGGCGCGGTTCGAGCGCAAGGCCCTTTTCAAGCTCGTCACCTGCCAACTCGATTTGGTTCTGGTAGTGGTACACGCGCGCCCGATGGTTATAGAGAATGGCTGCATTCGCCGGATTCAGCTTGAGCGCGCGGCTGAACTCGGCCAGAGCTTCTTCATACATCCCATCGCCGCGCAGCGCCAGCCCCGCCACCAGATGGACATTCCAGTCGTTGGCTGCACTGGCGAGGAGATTTGCAATGCCGTGCCGCGCCGACTCCTTTTCGCCACGCGAAAGCAACATGTAAATGCGATAGAGATTCGCTTCCGTTGAAGCGGGATCGAGCTTGAGCGCTTCATCAAAGGCCCGCCGCGCGCGCATCACATGAATCTGCCCGCCAAAACCGTGCCGGACATATTGAAGCTCCGCAATGCCCAGCCCGCTCCAACCCGGAGCAAACCGTGCATCGGCTGCCGTCACGCGCGTGAACAGGGCATGAGCACGGTCCAGATCGGCGCGCGAGCCGGTGCGGACCATAAACGAGCTCAGCAGCGCGCGCGCTTGCAGATACCGCTCGCTGATCGGCCCCGGCAGCGAACCTTCGCGTGCCACCGGCCGCCCCTCGCCCTGCGCCACCTCGATCCCGTGCGTTGCGCTCAATCCGTGCAGAGAAGCGAATACCTCATTCGAAATCTCGGTTTGCACTGCGATCAAATCGAGGGATGCAACGCTGATGGCGCCGCCCGAGCGCACGCTCTGCGAGGCCACGTCAAGCAATTGCCAGTTCAGATCGAACCCGCTCTCCGAACGAAAGAAACTTCCGGCGAGCACGTAAGAAACCAGCAGTTTCTGTCCAATCGCCAGCGGATCAAGATTGGCATTCGGCTGCGCGAGCGGCAGGGACATCAGCGTGCTCGAAGGCCGCACGATCAGTGCCGGAATCCGCGCCAGCCGCGCGGCAATCGCATCGGCCAGAGCGTAGCCATACAGCGGCGCCACCTCCGCTGCGCCGAGATTCGTAAAGGGCAACACAACCAGCGACGCCTCGTTCGCCCTTTCGCCCGCCGATTCGCGGAACCGTTCCGCCAGCATCGAAAGAAAACCGGTGGTCCGCTTCTCCGCCTCCGCCGTGCTCGTGGGCAGAAGGGCCGCGGCCTCGCCGGGAATGATGCCGGTCTCAATCTGCATCGCCTTCATGATCGTCTTCAGCGCCTCGCGCACCTCGGCAGCCGAGGCATACCGCGCACTCGGATTTTTTTCGAGGCACGTCGCGATCACGCTCTTCAGCTCCAGCGAAATTCCTGGCACAATCGCGTTCAGATCAATCGGTTCCGTAAACTGGATCGCGCGAATCGCCTGAAAGTCTTCCGCGTCCGGCCGCACAAACGGATGCCGCCCGCTCGCCAGCTCGTAGAGAATCACGCCCAGAGCCCACACGTCCGACTGCACGCTCGAGTGGCCGGTGACGAACTGCTCCGGCGCCATGTAGCGAATCGTTCCGCCGCGTGCCGTATACGTGGCCGCGAGCGATGCATCCTTGGCGAGCCCAGGTTTGGACGGGTCGAAATGCATGTCCTCCGGCGCAAGCCGCCGCGCCAGGCCGAAGTCGAGAATCTTCACCAGGCCGCCATCCGTGAGCATCACATTCTGCGGCTTCAGATCGCGATGAAAGATGCCCAGCACATGAGCAGCCTGCAAACCGTCGGCAATCTGAATGCCCACCGATAAGACAAGCTGCAAATTCGCCGGCCCGCGCAGGATCAACTGGTCGAGCGATTGTCCCGGAACGTACTGCATCGCGATATAGGCTTCTTCACCGCTCTCGCCCACTTCATAAATCGCGCACACATTGGGATGCTCAATGGCCGAGGCCATCCGCGCTTCGCGCAACACGGTTGAGCGCATCTGCTCTGCGGAAAGTATGCCCGTGCGCAGAATCTTCAACACTACAGGCCGCTGCAACAGCGTGTCGTTGGCCAGATACACAACACCGCTGCCGCCTGCGCCCAGGCGTCGGAGAATTTCATAATGTTCAAGTGTTCTACGCTTCATCGCCTGCTTCAAGTGTACCGGGCACGGCGTTAAAACGATCTAAAGCGCAGTGTAACGAAGGTCCATCAGTGGCCGCGCGGCCGCGCGCTCTTTTCTGTTCCCTGATCTTCGCCGCGGCGAATCTCGCCTCCGTCGGACCCGTTCTCAGATCCTTGCTCTTCTTCGCGCAGCATCCGCATCTGGTTGCGCCGGCCTAGCGTCAGCATCGTGATGCCGAACACCAGCAGCACCAATCCCCACCAGAGATTCGCATCGATGCCCAGGCTCTTCGCATAGAGTCCCGTATTCTCGCGCGTCGCCAGACCGAAGGCGAAGAGGATCGTTCCCGTCAGCGTAAACATCAGTCCCATGGGAATGCGCAGGTCCAGACTCGTCCCTTGGCTCATCGTTTCTCTCCTTAGGCGAAAAAGATATTCAGCGCAACGGCGCCCACCAGGATAGCTGCGGCCAACGCTTCCGGCCGCTTCCACCACGGCAGATGCTCGTGCGAGGGCATCTTGGTGAGCGAGCGCACCAGGCCGACCAATTCGGAATCAGGCCGCGGCCTGGTCATCAGGCTCACCAGAACGGCGACTATGAAGTTTGCGCTGAAGGCGAAGATCGCGCCATAGAAATTCTGCGCCATATCGCTTGGATAGTGATGCAGCACGGTGATCCATCCGCCATGAATGCCCGGATGCGCTTCGAGCGGCAGCGTCAGCCCGTGATGCAGCACTGCCGCTGCCGTGCCCGCGATCAGCCCCGAAAATGCGCCATGCCCGGTGGCCCGCTTCCAGAACATGCCTAGCAAAAAGGTTGCAAACAGCGGCGCATTCACAAAGCTGAAGACCAGTTGCAGCGTATCCATGATGTTGTTGAAATTAATTGCCGCATAGGCCGTTGCAATCGAGAACAGAATGCCACCCACCGTTGCCCACCGGCCCACGGCAAGATAATGCTTGTCGCTCGCGCCCTTGTGAATATACGACTGATAAAGATCATAGGTAAACACTGTATTGAACGCCGTTACATTGCCGGCCATGCCGCTCATAAAGCTCGCCAGCAGCGCCGTCAATCCCAGGCCCAGGATGCCGGTAGGAAAGTAGTGAAGCAGCATCATCGGCGTGGCCATGTCGTAATCGAGCAGCGGTTTGCCGCTCGCGTCGAGCATAGGCTGCCCGGTCACCGGGTTCACCTTTGCCGGAATCAGCCCGTGTCCCTCTTCCACTTCCTTCGGCACTACATGAATCTCGTGATAAATCGCGCCGCTCTCCGAGCGCACGACTTCCGTCGTGTGCGGCGTGGGCAACCCGATAGCGATCAGCCCTGGCAGAATCACCAGGAAGGGAAACAGCATCTTCGGAACGGCGGCAATCAGCGGCACGCGCCGCGCGGCCTCCATATCGTGCGAGGCCATCGCCGTCTGGATGACAAGAAAATCCGTGCACCAATAGCCCGCGCCGAGCACAAAGCCAAGCCCCATCCCGATGCCGATAATGTCAATGCCCATGGGGTTGGTGCTGGCATGCATTACGCCCTTCCACTCATGCATGTACGCCGTAGGCAGCGAAGCCTTCAGGCCCGCCCATCCGCCGATGTTTTTGAGGCCCAGCAGCACCAGTGGCAAAAAACCCGCAATGATCAAAAAGAACTGCAGCACCTCGTTGTAAATAGCGCTGGTGAGCCCGCCCAGAAAGATGTAGAGCAGCACGATCACGGCCGATAGCACGATGG
>JASHQE010000213.1 GCA_030037705.1 Acidobacteriaceae bacterium
GTAGGATCGCCGCCGAAAAACGCCCGCAGACGGGCGTGGATGGCGGCGGCGGCTTTGCCATGCAGTTGCTGGTAGAGGATGGACTCGAGCAGCGACTCAAACGGTGAGGGCGAAGGATCCAGCTTCAGCGTGAACGGACCGGCACGGTCGATGAGCACGGCGAGCTTGGCGTCGCGCGCGCGCAGATGGGCCAGCGCCTCGTCCGGATTGAAAGGAAGCTTGCGGCGGCGGCCATTGTGGATCATAGAAGGAGTGTATCGCAGGCGGCACGCGCACTCGCCATGGGTGGTACACTTCGTGCGGCCACTGCATAGGGGAGATTCAGGATGGAACGCCGCAATTTTGTGAAGATGATGACCGCAGCGGGGGCGGGATTGCTGCTGAAGCCGGACTCTGCACTCGGACGCGATGTTCGAGTGAGTGCGCCCGACCCGGATGTCAGTCTCGCACTGGTAATGTTCAAGTGCCACTTCGACGCCGGGTTCATCGACACACAGTACAACGTTGTGCATAAAAGATACTTCGACAGATATTTTCCGGAAGCGATTGAGATAGCACGGCAGGAGAATGCCGGCAGCAGGCGCAAGTATGTATGGACCACCGGCTCATGGCTGCTCTTCGAGTATCTGGAGCAGGCCTCGCCGGCAGACAGGAAGACGATGGAAGAGGCCATCGAGCGCGGCGACATTGCCTGGCATGCGCTCCCGTTTACCTGGCAAACCGAGATGTTGAGTCCCTCGATGATCGAAGGCAGCTTGGCGCTGGCGCGCTCGCTCGACAAACGCTACGGAAAGACAACAACGGGCGCGAAGATGACCGATGTGCCGGGACACACGCGTGGCATTATTCCACCGCTGGCGAAGAATGGCGTGAAGTTTCTGGAGATCGGCGTGAACGGAGGATCGACACCGGCCGAGCTGCCGCCGATCTTTCTGTGGAAGGATCCTTCGGGTGCAAGCCTCATCATGATGTATCACCACGAGTACGGCGGCATTGCTCGTGTGCCAGGCTCGCCTCTGGCATTGGTAACAGAGGTGCGAGGCGACAACAGCGGCCCGCATACCCACGAGGAAATTGCGAAGATCTACGCCGATTTGGGCGAACTGTTCCCAAATGCGGAGATTCGCGCGGCAAATCTTTCAGAGATGGCTTATGCAGTCGAGCCATATCGTGACAGGCTGCCGGTGGTCACCGAGGAGATTGGCGACACGTGGATTCACGGTTGCGCGAGCGATCCGCTGAAGGTGGCAAGGTATCGCGGGGTTTGCCGGTTGCGGGAGAGATGGATTGCGGAGGGTAAGTTGGCGATCGGCGATGAGAGCGATCTGCAGTTACTGCGGCATCTTCTCCTTGAAGCCGAGCACACCTGGGGAACGGATACGAAAACCTGGCTCGATTTCGAGAATTATGAACCGGCCGATCTCGCGAAGAGGCTCGATACAAAGAATTACAAGGTAGTGGAGTTCAGTTGGATCGAGAAGCGGCAAGACCTTCTGGACGGCGTGATGACGTTGCCCGAAATATTACGCGAAGAGGCTCAGCTCGCAGTCGCAGGTGTCAGCGCAGTATGGCCGGTTCTTTCTCCAAAGGCTCAGATGCATGAACCAGGAAAGCCGATTGAGACGGAGCATTTCGTCCTCCAAATCGATGCGAAGACCGGCGCGATGACGCGGTTGAGCAATAAGTCGACAGGGCGCGAGTGGGCGAGCGAAAAGAATCCGGTTGCGCTGTTTACTTATCAGACGCTTTCTCAGGACGACTATCAGCGATTCATGGAAAGTTATCTCACGACAAAGGCGGATTGGGCGCAAAAAGACTTCGGCAAGCCGAATATCGAGCGATTTGGCGCGCGCAGCCAGGAATGGCAGCCGGTTTCAGCCGAAGTTTACACCGATGCAACGAGCTCGGAGGATCGCATCTTGATTGCGCTCCGCTTCGAAGACGAGGAAGCGCTCCGCTCGGGACGAGCCGCATTTCCCCGCCATCCATTTATTGAGATGGTCCTGCCCAGGACGGAACCCGCGATTCATTTGACCGTGTCGTGGTTTGGCAAGCCGGCGACGCGGATGCCCGAGGCGCTGTGGCTCACGTTCAATCCGATGGTTGAGGATGCGAAGGGATGGTCGCTTGATAAATCAGGTGAGGCGGTATCTCCATTGGATGTGGTGGCGTCGGGAAACCGGCACATGCATTGCCTGCAGAAGGGATTTGAGCACGTGGGCCATGAGCGGCGGTTTGCCGTAGAGGTATTGGATGCGCCCGTTGTGGCGTTGGGTGAACGGAGCCCGCTCGACTTCTCGAATGATCCGCCGGATTTGAGCAAGGGTATTCATTCCTGCCTCTTCAATAACGCGTGGGGGACGAATTACATCATGTGGTGCGGCGAGGACGTGAAGGCGCAATATATCCTGCGGGCGTGATGTAAGTTTCGTTTTAAACTTTCGTGACGAATGAAGCTGATCGTCTCTGTTTCAGCCGCGCTACCCGCTTGTACCATGGAGAAAGCACGACACGGAGCAACTGAACGATGAAAATGCGGCCGGGAACGCAGACGGGATTCTTGATGTGCGGCAAGGAGTGGACCGACGGCGAAACGCTGGAGGTGCGGTCGCCGTGGGATCAGGGATTGGTGGGACGCGCGACCGTGGCCACGCGGGCTGACGCACGGCAGGCCGTGAATCATGCGGTTGCCAGCCTGCGGCGCACGCGCGCCTTGCCGCGCTGGAAACGGCGCGAGATTCTGGAGGATGTGGCCGCGGCGTTGATCGAACAGAAGGAGCGGTTTGCACAGCTCATTGTGGCTGAGGCGGGCAAGCCGGTGCGGTTGGCGCGGGCCGAGGTGGATCGCGCCGTGCTTACCTTCAAGACAGCCGCAGAAGAGGCGGCGCGGCTGGGCGGCGAGACGATTCCACTGGATCTGACCGAAGGCAACGAAGGCCGCTGGGGCCTCGTACAGCGGTTTCCTGTAGGGCCTGTTCTGGCGATTACTCCGTTTAATTTTCCGCTAAACCTGGTGGCGCACAAGATCGCGCCCGCGATGGCCGCAGGCTGTCCGACGATTGTGAAACCCGCGCCGCAGACGCCGTTTACTGCGCTCGCGCTGGGTGAAGTGATTTTGAAAGCGGGCTGGCCCGAGGAAGCGCTGGCCGTTATGCCGCTCGACAATACCGATGCGTTCTGGCTTGCGGAGAAAGAGGAGCGCATCAAGCTGTTGAGCTTTACTGGATCGGCCAAGGTGGGCTGGGAGCTGAAGGCGCACTCCGGACGCAAGCGCGTGCTGCTGGAGTTGGGCGGCAATGCGGCTCTGATCGTGCACAATGACTGGCCGGACCTCGACGAAGCGGCTGCCCGCACGGCGCGTGCAGCCTTCGGCTTCGCGGGCCAGTCCTGTATCAGCGTGCAACGCGTGTTCGTGGCGCGCAGCGTTTTTCAGACCTTCCTGTGGAAGGTGGTCGAGGAAGCAGCAAAGCTTGCATCCGGCGATCCATCCGACGAAGCAACCGAAGTGGGTCCGATGATTCGGTTGAGCGATGCGGAGCGCGTGGAAGATTGGGTGAAAGAGGCGGTGCAGGGCGGCGCGAAGCTCGTGGCGGGTCTCGAGCGAAAAGGTTCCGTGATGACCCCCACGATTCTGACTGGAACCATTTCAGGAATGAAAGTGCGGGATGAAGAGGTTTTTGGACCGGTGATGGTCATAGAGCCGTACGATGATTTTGAGCAGGCATTGGCCGACGTCAATCATTCGCGGTTCGGATTGCAGACAGGGCTGCTGACCCGCGATGCTGGCCGCATTCTGACGGCATTTCGCGAGTTGGAAGTGGGCGCGTTGATTGTGGGTGATACGCCGGCATGGCGGCTCGATCCCATGCCCTATGGTGGCGTGAAAGATTCAGGACTGGGACGCGAAGGCATCCGTTCGGCAATCGAGGAGATGACCGAGCCGCGCATGCTGGTTATGACGGGAATTGGATAGACGCGCCTAGCCGGCACATTCCATACCACGCTTATCCACGGACGGTGCGCTATCGCGCACTGTGACCGCTGTCGTGTTTCGAAACATCGAGCGGGTATAGATTCCGCCCGTTACCTGCTCTTTGCCTTTGCCCTTTGAGCGGCCCAGCGTTTGCGCTGCGCATCGGCAATGCGCTTGCGCGCTTCAGGACTGAGAACACGCTTCTTCTTCGACCGGGAAGAGGTTTTCTTCGCTTTGCCGGCTTTCCCAGCCACAGTGTTTCCGGCGTTGGCCAGCAGCGAGCGAACCTGGGTAAGCCGTGCAATTTCAGAGTCAATCTGCGCAAGAATCGTATCAATTGCCATAAGTGCAGGATAACTGAAGATTCCGGTTTTTGCACGAACCTAGGTAAGATTCTTTGAGCTTATAACATAAGCAAATGGACCTGCAGGTAGGTTCAATCCTTTTTTCGAGGCTTATGCCGCCGCTTCCGGCCACGGCAACTCAGGAATTGCTACAGCAGGTAAGGTGAAACAGAAGAGCTTGCAAAGATAAGTGCGAACAGGCATAGTGACGAGCTTTCATCAGTAAGATCTGTGCCTTAATGGATGCACTTATCGTGGGATGCGCCATTTCCATAAATGGCTTCCCGGCTGATACAAAGGAAGCTGTCTGAAGTCGTGATCGAATGGGGCGTTTGCAGCGGAAGATAGACTGGTTATCCCGGTTTACCTGAAGAAAAGCAAAGGGACGGCCGCTGCGAGCCGTCCCTTGTTGTATCCTCATGCAATTTTCGCGGAGCGACGCTTACATGCCTAGATATTCGACGTGGGCGTAAGTGCCGAGGCGGACGTTGTAAGCAAGATACCAGCCGACATGATCCGGGTCCTCGTAGATAATGATGTCGTCCGCATCCCAGTTCCAATCGGCACAGAAAGACACATCATAAGGAGCAACGCTCCAGTACCAGCCGTTGAACCAGAAACGTCCCGGGCCGCCGCCGGCGAGATGCCATACGTGATGAGGGCCGAAGCCGCCGCTCCAGTGGCCGTGTTCCCAGGGATGGTCGAGATGATAATGGGGATCGTTGGGACCGGTATCATGGCCGACCCACACATGGCCATCGACGTGCGGCGCAGCGGGATGGCCGGCCTGGTCACTGAAGTTGTGTTGCGGCTCATACGTGTGAGGAGCGCCGTGATACGCGGCCGGCCCGCGAGGGGGTGCGGGATGCTGGGCGAATGCCGGCACAGAGGCAATAAGCAGCGCGATCAAAGTGATCTGCACAGAGCGCATGACTTCCTCCTTAATATTCTCGATATCCTCTCGGAACGGGCAAAGCTTCGTACGCCCGAACTGAGACCGGGTCGGATGGCATAGCCATCTTAATCACGGTAGATCGAACCCGGCAATGGAAACGAAGTCGCTGGCGCGCGTATTCAAGCGCTTACAGTCGCCGGAGTGCGGCGCCATGCGTAGAGCGGAAACTGGTTGGCGAGCTCGGCAACCTCACCGCGAATGCGATCGAGGGCAGCCTCATCCTTGCGCCGTTCAAGCGCTTTGGCGATCCAGGCAGCAATCTGCTGCATCTGAAGCTCCTTCATGCCGCGCGTAGTGAGCGCGGGCGTACCGATGCGGATGCCGGAGGGCTTGAGCGGAGGATTCGTGTCCCAGGGGATGGAGTTCTTATTGACGGTAATGCCGGCCTTGCCCAGCGCGGTTTCGGCCTCGGCTCCGTTGATTCCTTTCTCGAAGACATCGACGAGCATGAGATGGTTATCCGTCCCGCCGGAAACCAGCCGGAAACCGGCCGCTTGCAAGGCTTCAGCGAGCGCCTTGGCGTTGGCCACGATCTGCGCCGCGTAGGCGTGGAATTCGGGACGCAGCGCCTCAGCGAACGCCACCGCCTTGGCGGCAATGATGTGCATGAGCGGGCCGCCCTGCTGGCCCGGGAAAACGGCCTTGTCGATCTCTCTGGCAAGGTCGATCTCGCCGGCTTTGGCTGCAGAGATAATCAGGCCGGCACGCGGTCCGCGGAGGGTCTTGTGCGTCGTGGTGGTGGTGATGTGCGTATGCGGGACCGGCGAGGGATGCGCGCCGCCCGCGACCAAGCCTGCGATGTGCGCCATGTCAAAGATGTAATAGGCCCCGACCTTCTCGGCAATCTGCCTCATGCGGGCAAAGTCCCAGAGGCGCGGATAGGCGCTGGCGCCGCCGATAATCGCTTTCGGCTTTTCCCGTTCGGCCGTGGCTTCGAGCTCGTCGTAGTCGATAGTCTCGGTATCGCGGCGGACATGGTAGAAGGTGGTGCGATAGAGCTTGCCGCTGAAGCTCAACTTATGCCCGTGCGTAAGGTGGCCGCCATGCGAGAGATCGAGGCCGAGTATGGTATCGCCGGGCTGCAGGACGGCCGCATAGGCCGAGGCGTTGGCCTGCGAGCCAGAGTGCGGCTGCACATTGATATGCTCGCCGCCGAAGAGCTGGCGCGCGCGGTCGCGGGCCAGATTTTCAACGATATCCGCGTACTCGCAGCCGCCATAGTAGCGGCGGCCCGGGTAGCCCTCGGCGTATTTGTTCGTGAAAACCGAGCCGGCCGCTTCCAGCACCGCCTCGGAGACGAAGTTTTCGCTGGCGATCATCTCCAGCCCTTCGTGCTGGCGGAGAGTTTCCTGTTCAAGGGCAGCGGCGACCTCGGGGTCGGCGTGGGCAAGCGAGATGGACATGCGGTCGGTCATAGGAGAATTTTAGCTCTTTTTCGGCCGGACAACAGGCAATGCGTAATGGGGCAGTTTGGCCGGTTTTGAAAGGTACGGGCTTGAAGGGTACGGGCTTTAGCCCGTACATAAAAGTTCAACCAAATCGGCGAGGCTTTAGCCCCTGAGGGAATATGCATTCAAACTGACCCACCACCAGGCAATGGACCGCGGATTCCGTACACTGGAAACGGCGAAGATTTGCACGTGTGGAAGATTTGCGCGTGTGAATGAGGCGCTCCTGCACATGGGACACAGACGGTTTTTGCTCACGGCGATTTTTCTAACGGGTTCGCTCCATCCAGCGGCGCAGCAGACGGCAACTGTGGATGCCGCCGTGCTGGCCAAGGCGAATGCGGGCGATGCGGCAGCGCAGGTGCAGGCAGGCGAAAGCTGCGCAGCGCAACGTGATTTCGCGCAGGCCGCCGCGTGGTACAGGAAGGCTGCGGATCAGGACAACCTAGCCGGCGAGATGCACCTTGCCGCGCTCTATAGGGACGGAGGCAAGGGATTTCCGCGCGACATGACGCAGGCCGCCGCGTGGTACCGCAAGGCCGCGGATCAGGGCGATGCAACCGCCCAGGGAACATTGGGCACGCTCTACACGCTGGGCCAGGGAGTTCCGCGCAGCGACGTGGAAGCATACTTCTGGCTCGATCTGGCTGCAGCCGTGAAAGGACCGAGCCAGGCGCAGTATGCGGCCAACCGGCAGATTGTGGGCACGCGGATCACCGCAGACGAATTGGCCGACGTAGAAGATCGCGTGGCAAAGTGGAAGGCCGCGCATCCAAGAACTGAATAGAGAGCTGAATCGATGGAACAACGGCTCCTGTGCCCGCAATAAAAGATGCATTAGACGAACGAAGAATTATTTTCGTCACGAGAATTTTCGCATCGGTGCAACTTTCTTTTTCTCCGTGGGTTTTGGGTGAGCAAGGGCCGGAAGTAAAGGCCGAGCCCAAGGAGAAGAGACATGAATCGCACATTTCTTACGCTTGCTGCGGCCGCCTTGGTAGCTACGGGTTCGGCCATTGCTCAACAGAGCCAACCTCCCGCGCAGACCCAGCCCAATCAGCCTGCTTCGACGATCGGCCAGCGGAAGCAAAATCAGCAGGACCGCATCGCCAATGGCATCGATTCAGGCCAGCTCACTGCCGGCGAGACCAAGAATCTTGAATCGCGCGAAGCCAACATCAATCGCGAAGTGCGCGACGACCGCGCCGGCGACGACGGCCACCTGACCACCCAGGAGCGCCAACAGATTAACCGGCAGCAGAATAACGTGAGCAAGTCGATCTACCAGGATAAGCACAATGCTGCGCAGGCGCACTATGGCAACAGTGAAGTTGGCGACCGCCAGCGGAATCAGCAGGATCGCATCGCGAACGGGCTGCGCAACGGCTCCATGACCGCAGGGGAAGCCGCTCGCGACGAGAACCGTGAGCAAGGCATCAACCAGCAGGTGCGCGCGGACCGCGCAGGAAACGGCGGAAAACTGACCGGCCAGGAAAAGGCGCAGATCAACCACGAACAGAATGGCACGAGCCGCACGATCTATCGCCAGAAGCACAACGGGAAGTAAGTTGAATCGCTGAACGATATTTTCAGGGCGTGGATGCTGCTCGCATTCCGCGCCCTTTATTCTTAAACCATGATTTGTTTGCGCGCGTGGCTCACGGGATTTGCCTTCGTGCTTGCAGCCGCAGCCGTGGCTGCGCAAAGTTCTTCCGTCACGCTCATGCCTGCCGTGGTGGAGGCGGGCTCGCCGGAGCTGATCCGCGTAGCCACGCCCGGCGGCGCGGCGAGCGTGAACGGCGAATGGATGGGAAGGGAGCTGCAGTTTTTTCGCGGGCGCGATGGACTGGCGTGGTTTGCGCTGGCCGGCGTCGATGTGGAAGCGGCGGTTGGTTCATCGGCTCTCCAAATTCACCTGAAGATGGCCGGCGGTACAGAACAAACTCTGAGCCAGAACGTTGAGATTCACGAAGCCCATTACCGGACGGGCACGCTTTCCGTCGAGCCAAAGTTTGTCTCGCCGGGACTGGAGGCGATGAAAGAGATCGATGCAGAGGTTGCTCTCAAAAACAAAGTCTTCGCCCAGAGCGCGCCGGAGCCGTTGTGGAGCGGCAATTTTCGCGCACCGGTCTTGGCTCCGCCAACCGACAGCTTCGGCACGCGGCGCACCTTCAACGGCAAGCTCGCCAGCGTGCACAAGGGGATGGACTTTCGCGCGCGGGTGGGCACGCCAGTTCATGCCGGCAACAGCGGTGTGGTGCTGCTGGCTCGGCCGCTCTACTTTGAGGGCAACTGCGTGGCCATCGACCACGGCATGGGACTCTACACGATCTCAATGCACCTGAGCCGGATCGATGTGCGTGAGGGCGAGCGCGTCGTAAAAGGGCAACTGGTCGGATTGAGCGGCGCAACGGGCCGCGTCACGGGGCCGCATCTGCACTGGGCTGTGCGCTGGGAAGGCGCGTATCTCGACCCGGCGAAGCTGCTGAGGATGGATCTGAATGCTGTGCACTAACGCGACAAAGCTTCTTCTTCGATTTCACCAGCCGGTGTGGAAGGTGCAAATACGCCTGCGGCCTTTTCTCCGCGCAGCTCTTTGAAGGCGCGGTAAACAAACCAGCCCATATACCAGCCGTCGATGTACTTGTATGGTGTTTCGCCGGTGGTGTAATGGCCGCAGGGCAGCACGCGCGGCTCGAAGCGGACGCCATTTTGACGGAAGGCCTCCACGACCTGGAGCGAGTACTCGCGCGGAAAAGTCAGATCATAGTTGGCATAGACGAGCAGAGAGTTTTTGCCGGCAGCGTGACCATCAGCACCTAGGAATTGATCGAAGTAGCTGACTGGGCTGATCGCGGACCAGAGAGCACAGAGGCGCTGTTGCGTAAGTCCGGTCTCTTCCAGCGCCTTACGGATATGGCGTGTGCTCTGGCCGGCCCAGACCACGTCTCCAAACGCAGTGGACGCATGATTGAAGGCGTTCACACGCAGGCGCGCGTCGTGAGCGCTGGCCAGAAATGCGTAGCAGGAGCCGAGGCTGGTGCCGAGCACGCCGAAGTGCTCGTATCCCTGCGACTCGAGCCAGTCGAGACAGCAGCGAATATCGATGACCGCCTGACGGCAGGCCGAGATGGTGCGGCCGATGTTGGCGCTGACGGCGTAGTCGGAGCGCTCAAGCTCCGCAGGACGGCGAATATCGTGATACGGCTTGGAAAGACGCAGCGCGGAGATACCCATGCGGTTGAAAATGGCGCAGAGCGCGTTATGGCTGAAGGCGTCGGCGTTCCACTGCGGCAGAACGACAATGGCCTGTTTGGGGCGCGCGGGATCTTTGTGTTCCGGCGCCGGATACCAGCGGGCGTTGACCTGATCGTTTTCGGGATACGGCGTGCGCTCCGGCGAGGTGAAGCGCAGGAACTGGGCCTTCTGCGCCTTGCCGTCGGCGATCTGCTGGCGAAGCGCCGCGTCGTGCGCGAGGGTCTCGGGGCGCACATTGGTGGGAAAGAGCTCAGGGTAACGGTCTTCAAGACGGAAATCCCCTGGCGGCTCGTAGCCGAAGAACTGGTCACTATGCTGGATAAGCAGCTCATTGATACGAATCATGGCCGTCTCAGCGGCCGCAGGATCGCGCTCGATTTTCGGTGACGGAACGAAATCATGGAAGCCGTGCGACTGAAGAAAGGGTGCGAGCCACTCAAAGCCCCACTCCAGCGGACGCACCACGCGGTTTTCGTCGCGCGTGGTCAGTCGCGTCTCCCATGCATACATCCAGCGCGCGTATCGGTTCTTGAACATCGCTGGTCCAAGTTTATCAGCGGCAGCGAAGTGAGCTTTCAGGCGTTGCGCGCGGCGCGCTTCAGCGCGAGATACTCGGCTGCAAACCAACCCAGGCTAAGCAAAAGGATGATGGCAATTATGCCTTGGGAGATGGCGCAGTAGAGACACCAGACACCGAGACCATACTGCTCAATCATGGAGAGCCGGAAGGCGAAAAGAAAGCCTGCCGAAGCGGCAAGAAAGGTGATAAACCGCCAGCGCGCGAAGCCGAAGCCGGCAAGCAACAGATATCCGGCGATGCCGATAGCTGCGACGGGAACATGCCCCATCATGGCGAACGAGCTGTGGTTCACAATGCCGCAGTCCCAATGCGCATTGATGGAGCAGGGTTCAGTGCCGGTGTCATAATGAACGCGAAGCGCGAGAACCGACACTGCGGCGCCACAGAGGGCGAGGATGAGAATCACGTAACGCATCGTGATTATTGTAGCGAAGGGCGCTCCCGTCTGGATCGCCATCACAGCTCCAGGTTTTACGTCTAAGGTCTTACGCCCAAGGTTTTACGATTGACCCATGAGTCAGCGGGAACAGAAAGCCACCGGGGACGAACGCCGGATCGCCTTCTTCGGCGGAAGCTTCGATCCGCCGCATCGAGGACACCTGGCCGTGGCCCACGCAGCGCGGCTCGCGCTCAACCTGGACACGGTGCTGTTTGCGCCCGTGGGAACACAGCCGCTCAAGGCTCATGGCGCCACGGCCAGCTTCGAGGATCGGCTGGCAATGACGCGGCTCGCAACCAAAGGAGAACCAGGATTGGAAATTTCACTCGCCGACGCACCCACGCAAGGGGGCCAGCCTAATTACACACTGGAAACGCTGGTGCGGCTGCGTGCGGAGCTCGGACCAGAGTGCGCACTATTTTTTCTGCTGGGTGCAGACTCTTTCTTCGGCTTGCAGAAATGGCATCGCGCGGCGGAGATTCCGTTCACCGCGCCGCTGATTGTGGCCGCGCGGCCCGGTGAGCCGGCGGAGGGCCTGAAGGCCGCGCTTCCGCCAGGATTGACAATGGAGCCTGTGAAAGATCCGCTTGCGCGAAACGGCGTCGAGATACAGGAATTTCTGCTCCGCAACGGAACCGGCGAAAGCGCGAAGTTTTATCTTCTGCCGGGACTCGATATCCGGATCAGCGCATCGGCGATTCGAGAAGATGCGGCGCGCACGCGCGCATGGCTGCCGGATGCAGTCGCCGAGTACGTGCAGACACACGGATTGTACAGGTGATTTACGGCGCGCCGTTGAAGCGCTACGATAGTGGATTGGAGAGCTTTCCTGACGCATGAACCCAACGCCGGCGCACGAACAATCGCGCATCCCTCAGCAGACACGCATTCTGGTTCAGACCGCGGCTGCGGTTTGTGAAGAGAAGAAGGGTGAAAACACGCGCATCCTGGAGCTTGATCCGGTCGATTCAGGCTTGTCGGATTTTTTCCTGGTCACATCGGCCCTCAACGACCGGCAGGCCATTGCGATTGCCGATGAGATCGAGCTGCGGCTCAAGCGCGACTTCGGCGTCTATGCGCACTCGGTGGAGGGCCGCAGGCAGGGTGAATGGATCCTGCTCGATTACGTGGACTTCGTGGTCCACGTTTTTCTTGCAGAGCGCCGCGCCTTCTATGACATTGAGCGCTTGCGCAAATCGGCACGGCCGCTGACTCCCGCCGAGTTCGACGAGGAACTAAAAGCCGCGCTCAAGGAAAAGACCCGCGCCGCGCGCGGCAAGAGGGCCGCAAGATCTGCAGACCGAGCAGCCAAGCGCGCGCCGATCAAGAAATCTGCAGCCAAAAAGTCTCCTGCCCAAAAATCTCCTGTCAAGAAGGCCGCTGCGAAAAAAACCGTCCGGAAGAAATAGGGGCTGCGCCTACGGTGTGAAAGCAGAAAGGGCGTCCGCAAGCGGACGCCCTTTGTTATCCAATTGGAGACTTCCGGTTGGAAGTTGGCGTTGGGCTCAATGTTGAAGCCATCGCGTGGTCAGAATACAAATCGGCCCTGCACGACAACAACGCGGCCGGATACCGTGGGCTCCTGGCTCGAACCATAGGGGCTGGTAGGCGCATTCACGTCTGTCGCAATGTGCCCCAGCGAGCTCGGGTCCGACGCGTCGACTCCGGGTTGTCCGAAGTTCACGTGGTTGAACGTGTTGTATGCCTGTGCGCCAATCTGGAACGCGACGCTCTCCCTCTTGTACACATCCTTGTACAGGGCCGTATCCACATCGGCATAGTGCGGCCCGTAGATCGAATTGCGCGGAAAATTGCCAAAGTTCGTTTGCGTTCCTCCGTCGAACAGGCCCGCTTGTTGCAGGCAGGGATTTAAAAAGGAAGTGCAATGATGGCTGAAATTGTTGTTCAGCACATCGGCAAGAACCGTGTTCGATGTGGAAGATCCATTGGCTGCAAGCGCCGCACCCGCCGTTGTATTCGTCACACTGAACGGCTCGCCTGAGCGCCAGAAGGACTTCGCGCTTACCGTCCAGCCACCCCCCAACGTGTTCACCACCCTATTTGTGAACTTGTATGGTTCGGCGTACACCAGATCCATCACAAAGTTGTGGCGAATGTCGTAATCCGCATTTGAATACATCAGCGTCGAAGGAAGACCGGGCGTGAGTTGATTGGAGATTGTCACATTGCCGTTGTAAGGTAGCTGCGGATTGCCACCGTTCGAGATATCGTCGAGTGCATGGGAGTACGTATACGAGATATCTGTCGTCAATCCTCCCCGTTGGATGTGCTTGTACTGAGCCGAGAACCCGGCGTAATTGGAAATAGCATTGTTGCTGAACGTCGTCACGCCGGCAAATCGCGGATCGGGCGATGTCGCCGGGAGCCCGGTAAACGACGTATAGCTCGTTCCCGCAATGCTCTGGTTTAAGTGCGGATTCGCAATGTAGAGGTCATAACCATGATTGCCCGCAAAGGAGAAAATGACTGCGTCGGCCCGCGAGACTTGCTGTTGCAGTTGCAGGCTGTACTCCACATAGCGAGGGCCGTGAAATTCATTCGGCGTGGTCACATAGTTCGGCGGAACAAAGGAGACTCCCTGGTTCGCCAGGTTTGTGTAGATCTGGTTATACGATTGCCCCTGCGAGAATCCGTTCAGCACGGCGCTTGCCGATGCCACTGCAATCGCCTTCGCGCTCCCGGACTGTGTTCCCACGTTCCCGGTGCCAACATTCGCGTCGTAACGGTTGGGGAATGAGAGGTAGGTTTGTTCCAGGATCAGCCCCGGGAAATTGTCTGAGAACAGCCCCACGCCGCCACGAATCACCGTCTTCCCATTCCCGAGCAGATCCAGATTGAATCCGGCGCGCGGCTGCACAATGGCCGCCTCCATCTGCGGAACGAACGTATTGTGCCCTGCGGAAATCGTCGTATTGTAGGGCGTGTTCAGAGTTGCGCTGGCGCTGGGAAAACCACCCACGTACCGGGAGTAGCAGTTCTCTTGGCAGGTCGGATCTCCGTTCCGGTCAACCCGGAGGCCGAAATCGAGAACCAGGGTTGGAAGCACGCGCCATTCATCCTGCGCATAGATGCCCATGTTGTATACCGCGTCGTGAATGTTCCCGTAGCGGGGAATCGACTGCTGGAAGATAGATCCCGCAGAACCCGGAAGTGTGCCGCCGAATTCATCGCTGAGCGAGCCAAAAATATAGTCTCCTCCGTAGGAGTCCGTCAGCAGACCCACGTCTGTGAAGTCGTATCTCAGAAAGTCAAAGCCAAATTTGAAACTATGATTCCCCTTCACCCACGACACATCGTCCAATATCTGATACTGCGTTGTGTTCCCCCCACCAGGAAAATCCACCCACGGCGAGCCAAGCGTTGTTGAATCGGTAAAGAACGTCGACTGGCCCATACCCGTCACCGCCGTCGTCCCACCGTCGCTATCCTGATCGAACTCTACGGGCGAGGAAGCGAGACCCGCTTGCAGGTTCGCGGGCTCGAAGACAGCGGCGGAGTAGAGCGCACCTATAATGAGCTGGTTGGCCACATTGGGCGAGAACATATACGTGTCATTCATCTGGCCCGTATAGCTTGGCTGATCGCTTATTTGATCCCAGGAGCCGTTGATCAGGCTGACAAACGAAGGCTGCGAGCCTTGATCGTCCGTGACGCGGAAGTAGACCTTATTTTTATCGCTGATGTTCCAGTCTACGCGGCCTGTGGCCAGCCACTCCCGGTTGAGCGCTCCCACATTCACAAATGTGGAATCCATGCAGCTCTCTGCTGCGCTTGTGCCTAGCGTTCCTTTCGTCGCGTAGTCCTCGGTTCCTGCCAGCGATCCGCATCCGTAGTTCCCTGAGGGGTCCTGCAGCGAGCCTGAACCTGTCACCACGGGAATCGCGGTCTTGTAAGCCGGAGAAGCGTTGCTTCCGGCAAACATCGCGGTATAGAGAGCTTTGCTATCGGAACTTAGATTCGGGTTGGCAAGAACGCTTGCCTGCAGCGCGGACGACGGAAGAGTCACGAATCCGGTGCTGGGCTGAACGTAGCGAATCCCTTCCGTGTCTGCAAAGAAGAACAGCCGGTTCCGCAGAATGGGCCCGCCGACCTGGGCCGCGTATTGGTTCGATACCGCCTTGGAGCGGGGAATTCCGTTCAGGTTGTTGAAGAAGTCATTCGCATTCAGGCCATCGCTGTTGTATTGCCATTGCAGCAGTCCGTGCACGTGGTTCGAGCCGCCTTTGGTCGTGTAGGTCTCGATCACGCCTGCTTGCCGGCCATACTGCACACTGTACCCGTTTTGCACCAATGAGGCTTCCGCAATCTCCTGCTGGCCGAGCGTAAGGTTGGAAGACCCGGAGAAGTTTTCGCCTCCGTACAGCGATACGTTGTAATCGAGTCCGTTAATCACCACTAGGTTGGAAAGACCGGGAAGTCCATCAGAAACGATCTCACCGAACCCCTGCGTGCCGGCGCCCATTACGACTCCAGGAACGGTGAAAGCGATGGTCGTGATATCGCCGCCTGGCGTAGGCAGTTCCTCAAACTGCTGGGTCGTATAGGTCGTGGTGAAGTTGGAGGATTGCGTATCGATCAATTGAGCATTGTTCGCGACCACCTCCACCGTCTGAGCGCTGCTCATCAGCGAAAGCGTGATGTTCACCGCCGACTGCTGTCCTGTAAGCACCTGCACCTTGGTGGTAGTCGATTTCAGCCCGGGCGCGGTCGCGGTCAGTTCATACGGGTCGGGCTTGAGAAACGGCGCAGTAAAGCGCCCTTCTGCATTGCTCACCAGATTGGTCGTCGCATCCGTTAGAGTGTCCCGCACCGTAATCGCTGCATTCGGAACTACTGCGCCGGTCGGGTCAGTCACCAATCCGTTAATGGACCCGGTCGTTGCTGTCTGTGCGAATAGCGATGGCAGGGTAAACAAGGCTACCGCAAAGGCCATGATCAGCGTCAGGTTTCTCGCTCGAAGTCTTGCACGAAGATGATTCTGCATTTTATCCTCCACTTAGTTCTCTTCGTAAAATTTGATTCGTTTGCTATCTGAAGTTCGGGGACCGAGCTACGGAATGAACTCCCTCACTCTGTCAAAACAGACCTCGCCGAAATGCAGCACAGAAGCCCCCAAAGCTGGTCATTCGAAAAATCACATCGTCGTTCCTTCCAGAGTGTGGATGGACCTGTCAGTCGGGAGACTTGTTCTTGCTTATTCGGCGTCTCGGTGGCAGCTGAGGCAATCCACGAGCCAGGAAGATATAAACAAAAGCACCAGTCCAAAAAACCTTTTTGAGCTGCCCTCTCGATCCCTTCAATTGCTTTGCGGATACTTGCGGAAGGGAACTCACTGCCCGTTCATGTAGAAGCCGGGGCAAGCTGCAGATATGTTGTTGTGGCATCCTTGCATGAGGAATGCCAATTCCCCCATTGGTGTTATTGAACAGGTAAATTGCTTAAAAATAAGGGATTATTTTTTCTTGAACGGAATAGGCTCTGCTTAAAACATATGAATTTACGTAGATAAGCATAACAATATTCCAAAAATGGCATTTGTCTCCGTTTTCTGGAGAGAACTGCGGGCGCGCGCCGGACGCAGTTTGCGAGGGGCTCCATGCGGTATCCTCCTTTCGATGCAAATGACGTTGGCACACGTCGGGTCGCGGTCTCAAGCGAAGGACGGCTACGAGACACTGATCCAGGAGTATATGCGCAGGTGTTCGGCGCGCCGGAACGAAATGACCTGCGCGACAGAGGGATTCCGTTCCGAGAAGATATTGCTCGAATGGCTCGACCGGCAGCGCGGACGCACGCCGGCGATCGCAGTGTTGCTCGATGGCCGCGGACGGCAGATGTGCTCAGAGACCTTCGCCGAGTGGCTGGCAGCGCGGCGGGATGAAGGCACGCAGCACATCATCTTTGCAATCGGCCCGGCAGACGGCTGGAGCGACGAGGCACGGGCACGAGCGCGGCTCCTGCTCTCGCTGGGAGAGATGACGTTGGCCCACGCGCTGGCGCGGCTGGTGATGGCGGAACAGATCTATCGCGCGTTTACAATTCTCACCGGCCATCCATATCACAGGCAGTGAACAGAAACTGCGGAGCTTAATTGCCCTCCCACGCGAGAGACCCATATGAACCGCAGCGGCCACTGTACGCTGTTCCCTGTCCACTGCGTCCGCAGCGGGTCCATTTACAATGAGTTCGGTATGTCCTGGTTCAAGCGTGAGAACGGTGATTTTCCCGGCCCAGGTGGGGACGGCCCCGACAACAACGGCCCGGACGGTGGCGAGCGGAAGGTGCGCACCGAGGGGTTGTGGACCAAGTGCCCGGGATGCCGGGCGACGATCTGGAAGGCAGATCTCGAGAACAATCTGCATGTCTGCCCCAAGTGCCAGCACCACTTCAAACTTGGTGCGCGGCAGCGCATCGAATTGCTGCTGGAGCCGGGCTACGAGCTGGTTGACACGGGCCTGCGCTCGACCGATCCTCTGAACTTTACCGATGTAAAACCTTACAAGCAGCGGCTGCGCAGGGCGCAGGAGCAGACCGGGCTGAATGACGCGATTCTGAATGCGCTGGGCCGGCTCGGGCCGCACGATGTGGTGTTGAGCGCGATGGAGTACGCCTTCATCGGCGGTTCGATGGGCGCCGTTGTTGGCGAGACGATTGCGCGGGCCGTCGATCGCGCGCGCGAAACGCGCAAGCCGCTGATCGTGGTGGCGGCCTCGGGCGGAGCGCGCATGATGGAAGGCGTCGTGAGCCTGATGCAGATGGCGAAGATTTCTACTGCCTTGGCGCAACTGGATGAGGCGCGCGTACCGTACATCTGCGTGCTGACGGATCCGACGACGGGCGGCGTGACGGCCAGCTTTGCCATGCTGGGCGACTTGAATATCGCCGAGCCGGGCGCGCTGATCGGGTTTGCCGGGCCACGGGTAATCGAGCAGACCATCCGGCAGAAGCTGCCGGATGGGTTCCAGCGCTCCGAGTTCCTGCTCGAAAAGGGCTTTCTGGACGCGGTTGTGCACCGCCGGGACTTGAAGGCGTATTTGATTCGGGCGCTCGAGTTCATAAAAGCGCCCGCAGCCGCATAGCCTTCTCAAGCTAGGTCTCTGACCGTTTGATTTTGCACCATCCTCGGGTGCCCCAGGTCTTCCGCCGTGGCGGACCGCGGCGGAGAGACCTGGGAAACCTACCAACTGGGCACTGCTGCTCGGATTCCGCTCTAGAAATCCAGCGCCAGCGAGAACTGCGCTACGCGAGCACCGTCCACGGTGACCCCAAAGGACGAGGGCGTGGTTACGGTGCCGCTGATCTGGCCGAAGTTCGACGCGCCGGTGACGATGTTCAATCCATCAAACCCGCCATCAATGGCACCGCCGCCAGGCACGCTGAAGTTGGCGTGATTCAACACATTGAACGCGTCCGCTCGGAAGAGAAG
>JASHQE010000214.1 GCA_030037705.1 Acidobacteriaceae bacterium
CGTCGGTGCTTTCTACATCGGCGTGTCCCGCTGCGTGTTGTCCGGAACCGGTAGAAACAACTACCTAATTCCGATGATGGAGACTGTAACAAAAAATTCTGGTCCGCGCCAAGAAAAAATCACGAAGAAATTGAGAATATATTTTCCGGGCTGAAACGGCCGGGTGCCCCACCCCAGCACTGTCATCCTGAGCGAAGTCCGCCGTGGTCCGCCGCGGCGGAAAGCCGAAGGATCCGCGGTTGCTTCTGACCATCCATGCGATCCGCAATCGGCAGGTTCCACATCGTGCCAATCTCGACTCAGTTCGCCCCATGCCGCCTTTACAAAGACAACCGCAGATGTTTCGACTCCGTTGCGAGCAAAGAACGCTCGCAACTCCGCTCAACATGACAGTATGACAGTGCTTGAATTACTTTTCAGCAACTTAGAGTTGATCTATATAGAGTTGATCTATATGTCGATACGGCCTAGTTGTGCTTGATCTCTACGACCGAGACCTGATCGGTCACCGTCAGGCTAGTTCCGCTTCCGTTCATCGGCTGGTTGAATTGCGTTACGTTGCCGCTGGAATCGAATTGATAGTCTGTTGTCGTGTGATACGAGTTGCTCAGTTCGATGCCGATATTCTCAGGCGTCACGGCGGTCGGTACGCAGTTCACCGGATCCCAACTGCTTTCTTCAAGCCAAAGCACCAGCCAGAAGGATCCGTCGCTTTTTTCAAGCAGCAGCTGATTCAGATTGGAGTCGCCGCCTGAGATCGTATACGGCAGCGATCCGGGAGTGAAGCCGGGGCCGTTATCGGAGAGCGTGGCGATGAGGTTCTGGACTGCGGTGAATGCCGGCTTTGGGCTCAGGTCCGAGCGGAGCAGGCCGTAGCCCGGCGAAGAGACCTCGTCGATCAGCTCGTAGAGAAAGGTCTTCTCAAATCCATCCTTGAATGCCAGTAACAGCGTGCGCGGTATATACGAGGCTTCCACGCTTTCCGGCAGTGTGTAGGGCGTGCTGGTGGTGGGATAAGCCATATAGCCGGTCTCGGTGATCTCCGCACCGAGGCCGGGACCATCCGCGGCGGCCATATTGAGCCAATAATCGAAACTGCCGTAACTGTTGCCTTCGATATCTTCGGCGCCCCATCCGTCGCTGCCGGGGTTGCGGCCGCCGAAATAAATGTGCAGATTGTTGACGGTCATCAGCGCAGCCAGATTGCCGGCAGCCGGGTAAGAGGCCTGGAGTGCAAACGATGGCCCGACAGCCGGAACATTCAATTGCGCTGCAGCGACGTCGATCATCGGCAGAAAAGAAACTACATCTTGAATCGGAGACGAACCGCAAGCTCCGCTCGTATCGCATTCGTTGGGAGCTTCCAGCGATTCCACGTCGCCAACTTCGCTCGCGAACTGCTCGATGGCCGCGGGCGTGGTGGTCGGGTCGTAAGGGATCACGTAGTCGGTGGTGATGCCCGCAGAGGCCAGTTGCTGGTGATTCTGAACAATCGGATTTGTCGCCGGCCACGGATAATAGCCATCGCGGATGTGATGAACACCGAGCGTCTGCAGCGCGCTGAGAATCTGCGGGAAGTCTGTGTAATAGAGAGTGTCGGTATAGCTGAGATGGGTAACAACGCCGATTTGATTCACGAAGGCTGAGGAGGATGAGGCGTTTTGCAAAGGAAGCGATGGCGCGATGGGCAGGAAATGCGGTGCCGGGCCATTGATCTTGCGTGGGGGAAAGACCGGGTCCGGAATATGGGGCTCCGGACTTGCGGACGGCGATTGCGAGAGGTTGGCCGTACTCTGGATTTTGGATATTTCTGCCGAGCATCCGGTGATGCATGCTGCAGCGCATGTGGCAACCAGGAACAGGGATAATGCCTGGACCTGGCGGAACGCGGGCGAAGCCGGCTCCGTTTTCCAACACAGCATGGAAGATTCCACAACGACACACTTTTCTGCGCCAGCAGAATTGCAGGCCGAAGCATCGAGTCTCTCCGGAGAGCGGGGGATCTGCCGGCCGCTGGGAATTTGCCCTAAAAAAACGTGCGAGAAGGATTGATTGGATCGTAACGAGATGCGCAGTGATTGGCGATACCCAAATGGTGTCAGGCGAATCTTTGCCAGACGAAGAGAACCCAGACGAAAGAACATGGCCCGTCAGGATTTTTTCGCGTCATGGGAATCGCAAGTGGCGCAAACAAAGCGAGCTACCTCAGAATTCGGCTGGGCCACCGGCCCTGAAGTCATTCGCTTTGAATGCGGTTGAAAATCTGCGGCCATGCCGTGTAGTAGGAGGTGTTGGTGTAGGTGAGGTGCGTGTTGACTCCGGCTGTGTCGACCAATGCTTGCGCCGGAGCCGCTTGTTCTGTGGAGAGCGATTGCGCGGAAGTGAATGCTGCGCCGGCCGCGAACCATGTGAGGCACAGCAATCGGAAGAAGAAGGGTTTGTGAATAACAGCCTGGGGAGAAATAGAGTGAAGGCGTGGCCAAAGCCCGGCTGGCTTGGTCTCCTGCAGATATAGATTGCTCACAGTGTTCCTATGATGGGCAGAAACACGCCAGAGAATGGCTCTCTCAGGCGAGGGGGGCCTGCACACCGGTGGAATGACCCTGTAACGAACTCGGGGTTTTGCTTAAACATACCGGCGCGGTCCGGCGAGTGACAATAGCAGATTTATCTAGTAAGGCCCCGAGTTTTCCAGAGAGGCCTGGGAGGTTTGTCGAGACCAGCGCATTCTACGCAGGAACAATTTTCAGATTGTGGCTGCCGCAGGCAGAATCTCGTCGACGTCAACCCATTGCGTGGGGTAGTTGCCCGTATAGCACGCGGTGCAAAAGCCATTGCGTTCGCCCCCGTCGCAAGCCGTGAGCAGGCCTTCGAGCGAGAGATAGGCGAGCGAGTCGGCTTCAATGAAGCGGCGGATTTCTTCGATCGAATGGTTGGCGGCGATAAGATCCTGCTTGCGCGGCGTATCGACACCGTAGAAGCAGGGTGAGACGGTGGGCGGGCAGCTGATGCGCAGATGGACTTCGGTGGCTCCGGCGCCGCGCACCATGCGGACGATCTTGCGCGAAGTGGTGCCGCGGATGATCGAGTCGTCAATCAGCACTACGCGCTTGCCTTCAAGAAGATTGCGGACCGGGTTGAGCTTGAGCCGGACGCCGAAGTCGCGCACGCGCTGCTCGGGCTCAATGAAGGTGCGGCCCACGTAATGATTGCGGATGAGGCCAAGGCGGAAAGGGATTCCGGCTTCTTCGGCATAGCCGAGCGCGGCGGTCACGCCGGAATCGGGCACGGGCACGATGACATCGGCCGGCACGCCGGATTCGCGCGCGAGCTGGCGGCCCATCTGGTCGCGCGACTCCTGCACCCAGCGGCCATAGATGCGCGAATCAGGCCGCGCGAAGTAGACGTGTTCGAAGATGCAGCTCGACTGCGGAACGCCGCTCGCGTATTGGCGGCTGGTCATGCCATCGTCCGTGACCATGACGAGTTCGCCGGGCAGCACGTCGCGCACGAACTCAGCGCGGAGCAGATCGAAGGCACAGCTTTCGCTGGCGAAGATCATCGTGTCCGGAGCACCCTGGTTGCGGATGCGGCCGATGGAGAGCGGGCGGAAGCCGCGGGGGTCGCGGGCCGCGAAGATGCGGTCGCGGGTCATCATCACGATGGAGAATGCGCCATCCACCTGCGAGAGCGAGTCGGCGATGGCATCGACGAGCGTAACGGCTTTGGAATGCGCAATGAGCTGGACGATGATCTCGGAGTCGGACGTGGTCTGGAAGTAGGCGCCTTCGCGTTCCAGCCGCGCGCGCTGCGTGCCAAGATTCACCAGATTGCCGTTGTGCGCAATGGCGATGAGGCCCTTGGTCGAGTCCACGCGGATGGGCTGCGCATTGAGCAGCGCCGAATCGCCGGTGGTGGAATAGCGCGTGTGGCCGATGGCCATGGGACCTGGAAGTTTAGCGAGAACTTCGTCGGTGAAGATTTCAGAGACCAGGCCCATGCCCTTGATGTTGGCCAGGTGCTGGCCGTCGGCTGTGGCGATGCCGGCCGATTCCTGGCCGCGATGCTGGAGCGCGTAGAGCGCGAGATACGCCTGGCGCGCCGCGTCGGGATGGCCGTGGATGGCGACGACGCCGCATTCTTCGTGAAGCGTGTCGGCTTCGCGAGGGAACAGGGAATAGGGAACAGGGAACAGGGGGTGGGACGGCGAACTTGTGGAGTTTTGGAAGGGCATGGCTTTAGCCGTGCCGCTCACGGGTTTCCTGAATGTGCTGGGCTTTAGCCCCTGCGGCGCGGTTTGCAAAAGACTTTCCTCAGGGGCTAAAGCCCCGTCCTCTATACGCACTGTGTTGGCACGACTGAAAGCCTGCCCTGAGCTTGCCGAAGGGTCGTGCCCTTTCAAAGCAGGAAAAGCAACCGCAGATCCTTCGACTCCGTTTGGCGATGCAATCGCCAAACTCCGCTCAGGATGACAAGCTTTTTGAGCAGCACATAGAGATGCGGTGCGGTCGGCTACGCCGGGGACGCCTTGAAACAGCAACCGGCTCATGCGACCACCTCTTCGTGGATGGCGGATTCGAGGGAGGTGGACCAGGCATTGCGAAGATCGTGCAAAGAAGCCGAGATAAAGGGTTCTCCGTACACTGAGATTTCCAGACGATTGCCGCCTGTTGTCCCGATACGCGCGGCGAAAAAACCCTGCTCGTCTGCCAATTCCTCCATCTCCGAAACCTTTGCCGGATCTGCGGAGAGGAGAACCGTCGATGCTGGTTCTGAGAAGAGACCGAAGAACGGCGAAGCCATGAGCGCCTGTTCCTGTTGCGCCACGGCCCCCATATTGAGCGGAAAGCCCGCCTGCGCCAAGGCTGTGGCAATTCCCCCATCGGAGATATCACGCGCCGAACGAATGAGACCGAGACTGGCAAGATCGCCCAAGAGCCGTTGCAGGCTGGCCTCGGCCTCGAGATCGAGCGCAGGAGGACGGCCCCACAGGCTGCCAAGAACCGTCTTGGCGAACTCTGACGAGCCGAACATCGAGAGCTCTGCCGCAGCCGAAGCTTCGGTTTCTCCAATTCTCTCGGGGGCGATTGGCTCCGGATGTCCGACGATGTTATGGTTGATCGGCTCCTGTGTGAAAGGCACGTCCAGATTCGGGTCGGGCCGCTCGCCGCGGGGAACAGGCCACAGCAGCATGATTGCATCACCCGCACGTTGAAAACTTGCCGGAACGGCCTTCGTCACATCATCGAGAATGCCCACGATGCCGAGAACGGGCGTGGGATAGATGCCCTCGCCGCGGGTTTCGTTGTAGAGAGAGACGTTGCCGCCGGTGATGGGCGTGCTTAACGCGGTGCAGGCTTCGGCGATGCCGTCAATCGCGGCGGAAAGCTGTGCCATGATCTGGGGCTTTTCCGGGTTGCCGAAGTTGAGGCAGTTGGTCGCGGCTACGGGTGTTGCGCCGGTGCAGGCTACTTTGCGCGCGGCTTCGGCGACGGCGTGCATCGCGCCCAGCTTGGGATCGAGATAGCACCAACGGCCGTTACCGTCGAGGGCCATGGCGAGGCCGCGTTCGTGCTTTCCCACGTCCGAAAATCCGGACGTGGGGCACCCCGCTCCGTGCTCCCTGATCTCTGCTCCCTGACCCCTGAGCCCTGTTCCCTGCTTTCCTGTTCCCTTGATGCGCATCACGCCGGCTTCGCCGCCAGGGCCTTGCACGGTGTTCGTTTGCACCATGCTGTCGTATTGCTCGTGAATCCAGCGCTTGGAGCAGATGTTAGAAGAGGCCAGCAGCTTTTTGAGGTCCTCGGTGTAGTTGCGCGGCTTGTTCAGCTCGGCCAGCACCTCGGCAGGCGGGTCGAGCGGGACGGGAGCTTTCCATGTGCCCACGGGACGATGGTAGAGCGGGGCATCATCGGTGAGCGACTGGTTGGGAATATCGGCGACTAATTCGCCGTGATGGCGGATGCGCAGCCGGGGCTCGGGCTGCACGGTTCCGATGATCACAGCATCCAGACCCCATTTCGAGAAGACGCGCAATACTTCGTCTTCGCGACCTTTCTCGGCCACCAGCAACATGCGCTCCTGGCTTTCGGAAAGCATGATCTCGTAGGCGGACATGCCGGTTTCGCGCTGGGGCACAAGGTCGAGCTCCACGTCGAGGCCCACGCCGCCGCGCGCGCCCATCTCGCAGGTGGAGCAGGTGAGGCCGGCTG
>JASHQE010000215.1 GCA_030037705.1 Acidobacteriaceae bacterium
CTGCTCCGTTGTGCCGGCGTAATCTTCATAAATGCTCTTTACAAACTCAGCTGAGGCCCGTGGTCCCATGCCGCCCAAAACACCCCAGACGTCCTTTTGAATATTCCCGTTCGTATTCTGTTTTCCATATCTCTGATCTTGCTCAACCATACGTATGTCGCCTCCTCCAGATCTTCAGGCAGCGAGATGCTTTATATATCGCGATGCGTTAGCATCGGCCGATTAGTTCTCAGTACGTGGCGCCTATAGGATCTTTAAGATAGAAACTTCTAATTATTAACGGAAGTGCCTAATCGTCAGACATCAAGTAACTTTTCCAGTCGATGGAGGTCCCACTATAACACCCGTCGATTGACTGATGTGGTGCTGGCATCACCGAGCTCACCGTTTGATACTGAGGATTTGGGCTCGTGCCCGGCTTCGAGCTGTGCCTGATTAGAGTCTCGTGGTGCCGTTGTTTAACCTAACAAGATACATCACCGTCAAGGGATAGCTTAAAGCTTCTGTTAGGCTTGAAGATGGACCCTGGCTCTTGTTCTGAATTTACGATTTTCTAACAGCCCATGGCCCCCATCACCGACTCTAAGTCGAGTCTCAACAGCAAACCACAAGTAAGCTCGCAATTGTTTGCTGGCATTATCGCACTCCCAATACGTCTTTAAGGCACGATCACTTCCAACTTTTCTCGGGTTTCCTAAGCCGACATAATTGCAGCCCACGCGGCAAGAAGATGCTCTTTTTGTCGTGCTTGCGTAAACTGCTCAGCGGCTGCCCGCCCATCACTTGCAACCTTCTGCCACTTTTCAATATCGTCAGGAAAATCTGCGACGATCTGCTCTATCCTCTCAGCGAGTGCGATAAAATCCTCTGCCTCAACCTGGGAATTCACTGGCAAAGACTCTTTAAGTGAGCCTACGCCCAAACCCAACACTAGACTTCCGCACGCCATAGCCTCTATCAGAGTCCTCCCCAAACCCTCTCGCACGCAGAGTGAAACAGTTAGCACAGCATCCTGTAACGTATCTGCCATTTCTCGTTCACTCAAACCCTCGAGCAATAGCCATCGATAATCGCCGATTCTATTCAGATGCAACCGGTTCCTCGACATGAGAATCTGGCGGAGCATCGCCACTTGCTGCTTTTCTTTTGCCACGCAGGCAATGATTTGACGCTTTTTGATAAGCGGCATAAAGCGAAAGAGATTGCAATCGACATGACAATACATCCTGAATACTTTGGCACAAGGAAACGTAAATTGCAGATGCTTACGGCTGTGATCAGATACCGTCAAAATCGCCATTACAAGCCTGTCCGTGTAGGAGCAAAATGCCTCTTCGGAGCGACCGAAACTATCGAAACCATGATAGATGTTCTTATTAAAGATAACCTTTTTCCCGGGGAAGCTTGTGATCATTGTACCGGCTGTCTCCGGCAACACAATGTAATCGTGCTCTCTATCATACATATCCCAAAGAGAACCAAAATCAATTACTGGCGTCGTATTTTCGAACCACGTATGCCGATAACCTCTGCGGGAATGAAGCGCGTAAGCGGAAAATCCAGCAGCATTCAAGAGATCTACATGTTCGTAGGTATGCTTTTCCCCGCCAGATGGTTGGCTAGTATCGGATGCGCAGTAAAAAATTCTTGCGTGCTTCATCGAGGCCACCCTTTACTCTCACCCTGTCTTAGTCTTGCTAACTGCACAAGTCTCTCCTAAATAACTATCTTGCGTATATTCTGTCGATCAGATTAACGTGTTGCCTCTACGAATAATGAGTAATGATGACCTCGATAAGTTGCCTTAGCTACACCTCCATGGTCATCAATCTGCAGGTCCCGATGTTCACTCTGCATATATTCGCTTCTTTGAATTCTGCCAAATTCAGCTTGCTGCAACAATCCCTGCAAAGTTTCAAAGTCGTACCCATACTTATGGCTTGAAAGCAGCGCTGTAGGCTCCACGCCCACACCTACATAGTCTAGAAAATCTTCAAGGCGCGTACGACGCTTGGTCCACCAGGTCCAAGTAGCCTCACGGCCGGCGTAGAAATCATGATCATTCGCGACATATGCTGTTATGCATTTCTCCACGTCGGGCACGATAATTCGCACTACACCACCCGGTTCAAGTACGCGGTGAATCTCTTTTACAAATTCCAATGCCTCGTTTGGATAGTAGAGGTGCTCCAAGATATGTGACATGAAAACCCTTGAGACAGAGCCGTCGGGGAATGGAAGCCCCCATTTAGTGTTCAGTGGAAATTGGCTGTACTTCTGGCCCGCTGGGAATGATTGATCAGGAATCCTGCCTGGATAAATATCGATGTTAAGCCATGACTCAATTTGATATTTCCCCGTCCCAATATGGAGCTTTAAGTGAGAAGACTCGTGGGTTATATGGAACTCGGCCAATTGCCGCTGAATAAAAGGCTTACGCAAGCCGGTGAGCTGGCTGTCCAGCTCTTCAGCCGCAGACAATATCGTCGCCACTTGCTCCTTTACTCTTAGCCCAGTATTAAACGCAATGGTTTCACAGCCGAATGATCCAAGCGCCGTGATATCGCCTGCGACCTGATATAGACATGTCGCTAGCCGAGAGAGGGCGAGCTGAATCTCTTCCATGTCCTTTGATGCAACTTGGACCTTTGCGTTTATTCCTGAGCATGAGACTGGTGAGGCATTCACGCGATAACCTCCCGTTTCTGTTCTAACGTTCGCGAGTGCTTACGAGTTCAGTCACAATGATTGTTATCTTTATGAGAGATCTAGTCAGCGCGATTATGCAATTGCCTTTGTGTTATCAAGCAGAGAGGCGATATCTGACCAGAGGACCGGACTTGGATAGTAGCTTGAAGCGTTCTCCGCCGGAACGCTGAGTGCTGCGGTAAACCTGAACACTTCTCCATAAATAACGGCAATGTCCGGGATGCCACCATGCTCGAGACAATCGGCAATCTGACACGCCCTGTCCTCTCTGGAAAACTCTGGAATTGGCCATTCTATGGCAACTGAGTTTACGCCTGCCTTTAGGATTCCCGACTGAATATCAATTTTCCACGTTGTCCAATTTGCTGATGCTCGTACGGACGCGATCACAATGCCATTTGCATAGACTGAAACAGGCTTTTGCCCAGATCGCCGGGAACGCAGAGTAAGGGTAAGCCGCACAGGGCTTGCATGATGAGACACCAACTTAAATACTGACCTACGCTCGCGCGCACGGTAGTATGCTGTTTTGTTCTTCCAGTCCCAATCCTCGAGCGACACGCTGGAGTATGGCCGCTCCAAAAGGTTTACCGGACATGGAGTAACAGAGAACTCGCTCACTAACAGCTGGTCAGCCACAGCTTTAACCTGGGCTATTTTGGGGGTAAGGGTCGCAACTAGGGCGTCTATCAACGTCAGGTTTAAGCTTTTCTTCCGTGGAGGAAGAGAGTGGAAAAAGTGGAATGCGTCCGCATCCTGACGGCTGGCCTCTGTCGCGATGGATGCCATTGAACTGCACGTTATTGAGGGCGCTCGGCGAATGACGGAATCGAGAAATCGGAGCATGATTTCCGCCATGCTCGCATCCTGACTTAGAGCTTCGCGGCAGCGGGACTCGACAATATCTCGCCCTTGTTCCCAATATGCATTATGAATGGCTGCCTTCAACAGAGCCTTACCAACTACGTATGGGTTGACCTCAAAATCGAGTTTCGTCAAAGATTGCCAAGGCAGGCTCGGCCTGCCCAATGCTCGCAACAATGGTTCCACGATTACCGCTGCTGCCACGCGGATACCTTCGAGACTCAAGTGACAATAATCCAAAAACAGCCGGCGATCGGGTAATGCACCTGAGAGATACTCGCCAAAACATTTCGGCAAATCCACCATGACAAGTCCACTATTTCCCGCTTCATTGCGCATGACCTGCTGGATAATCCCGTAGCACCGTGGCGATCGCATTACTGGCATAAATAAACCGGCATCCCGTGCCGCTTCAAACCATAAACGAGCCTCCTCTACTTTGCCATGATTGAGTGCGCAGCGGGCGAGGAGCTCAAAACCGGCAGGCGCCGAACCACTATCCAGGTTGACCAGTTGTCGGCCCAACTCCTCGACTCGTGAGAGATCACCCTCAGCGACCGCAATTTGTGCTTTTTCGTACGCTGACTCCCAGGCTGTGGTCTCTTCACTGCTGCGGAAGGACATCTCACTAACTCTTTCGTTACGCCAATCCAGCAGGTTGAATTCGGGCAAAACAAAGATGGTTGGTATACCGTGTTCCTCAGCGATAGAGGCGGCAGTTTGAATAAAAGAGCGCGCCAAATTCCGTAGAATCCCCGCGCAATGCTCTCGCAAATCGTCAGTGCCACCGCCGCGGCGCAAAATGGCTACTAGATCTAATGGAGAAAAACCGGCGGTATTGTAATGAAGGAGCCAATTATTTCCTGCGAATACTACGAATATATCCGGACGAAGCGCTAGCGCATCCCTCATCAGCTTTGTAAGCTGCGATATCATGATGTCCGTGCGCGCCAGATCGATGACCTCAACATCGTCAGCACCAGCGAACTTCAGCACGGCCTTCAATCCTGCGGCAAAGGTGAAATCGGGATCGTAGAAATATCCTCGCGCCGCCGATTCACCTAATAGTGCAACCCGTGCACACGTGCCTTTCGGTGGAATGCACTCGGCATCCGCCCAGAGGTATAGCGGTTCCGAGTGGTCGCGCATGAACCATGTCCGTCCATCATCCAAAGGAGTTGGACGCCAAATACCAACCCTTGCAGAGTTCTTGCTCGCTTTTCGATCCGACCCGCTTTCCCGCCGCTCTATGAGCGCAATCTTGCAGGACGATAAAATTTCCGAAAGCTGCTGTGACGAGCCCTCAGTTGATATGGCATTGGCAGCTTGCTCGAATCGGTATCTCAACTCTGGGGTAGGACGGATCATGATGCGCTCTTCACGGGGATCTTGAAGCTCTTATTCAAATGTATAAACCAGATGACTTACATTGCTTTTACGGCCTTGCCCCTCATAAAGCCACGACAATACATGACTTGATATTGGATTAAGGTTCTCACGGTCTATGATGAAATCCTCGATTACTAATGCCTCTATATTTGAGCGTAGAAAGCAGATCAAGGCATCGACCGGGGTACAAACGATCGGCTCGTCACTCATATTAAAGGAAGTGTTGAGGAGCAACGGACATCCTGTTTTGGTTTCAAATGTCTTGAGCAGCCGGGCGAAACGCGGATTGGAGTCGCTGGCAACTGTTTGCACTCTAGCCGAACCATCGACGTGCGTAATTGCCGGAAGCTCAAGCGCCGATTTTACCTGGCAGGTTTCAAGCATAAAGGGAGAGGGGTGTCGTAAGTCGAAGTGCTCGTCGGCCTTTTCCTCCAACACTGCGGGGGCAAAAGGGCGAAATTCCTCCCGCTTCTTAATTCGGCTATTAATCAGGTCGCGCATACTAGGCAGCCGCGGATCGGCCAGAATGGACCGAGCTCCAAGAGCGCGTGGGCCAAACTCCATTCGACCTTGAAACCATCCCACTACCTTGCCCGCTACGAGGCGTTCCACGGCTTTGTCTAGCAGTTGTTGCTCTCTCCCTTGGAAGTCAGACGGACGACCGATTGACGCCACCGCTCGGCACACGTCTTGGTTGGTATAGGCCGGACCCCAGTTGACATGGGCCATTTGCTTGTCGATCGACCATTCGCGCACATGCTTGAGATGAGCTAGCGCAGCCGCACCCAGTGCTGTACCAGCATCTCCGGCTGCGGGTTGAATAAATAATGCCTTGAATTTACCCTCGCGAGCAATTCTTCCATTCGCAACGCAATTTAATGCAACCCCTCCGGCCATACATAAATTGTCACTTCCCGAACGCTCGTGTAAATACGCAGTTTTCTCCAGGAGCAACTCCTCGAGAACGATCTGCAAGCTCTTTGCTATGTCCTCGTGAAAACTAAGAATGACCGAACCAGCTTCGCGCGCATGCATACCAAAATACGACGGCAGCGTATCGGAGAACATGCGCTCAGCACTCACAAAATCGAACTTTTCAAGATCAAGTCGATATTGCCCATTCGGCTCCGATTTGACCAACGCGCGAATCTTTTCCGCAAACACGGGTCTTCCATAGGGAGCAAGGCCCATCACTTTGTACTCGCCGTCGTTCACGTCAAAACCAAGATATCCAGTAATCGTGCTGTACAAGAGCCCTAATGAGTCAGGAAAATCCACTTCCTCGCATAAGACGATCTCTTTATCGTGGCCTATTCCGTAGGTCGTGGACGCCCATTCACCTACTCCGTCGATCGTCAGAATGGCTGCATCCTTAAATCCGGAATAGTAATAGCTGCTTGCTGCATGGCATTGATGATGATCAAAGATCTCGATGAGGCCGTCATAACCGAGAAATTCGCGAATTTCATCCATCGGCCGTCTGCATGCTCCCCAGAGCTTTACCAGCTTTTCTTCCGACAGTGTGTCGGCATTTGCCCAGAGCTGCCTCGCCAGCTTTTTCATCGGATTCTCGTAGTAAGCGATGCAAGTAATCTCATCGATGCCCACGGAAGCTTCATCTAGGCAATAGCGAAAGGCATTCTTTGGCAGCCGATTATCATGTTTGCGTCGTGAAAAGCGCTCTTCCTGTGCAGCCGCGATCAGCTTTCCGTCGTGTAACACGCAACATGCCGAATCGTGATAATATGCTGATAAACCTACAATGATCGCCACAGAGACTTTAGCTCCTCTTTTTATATGTTCGGCGCAAGGTTGGTTTGCG
>JASHQE010000216.1 GCA_030037705.1 Acidobacteriaceae bacterium
GTTTCGAGTTCTATCTCTTTCTGCTTGGCGAGTTCCCGGATCGGGATATAACTCTTCTCGAATTTCTCGCGGCCGTCGTCAACGACTGCATGGAACTCTGCACTTTCAGCAGGCTCTGGAGGCCGGATCACCGAAATGACGAACAACTTCGCCTTCATATCGCCGGCCATGGACAGGGCCACATTCATGGCGTGCTCCGCGTGTGGCGAGCCATCGTAGGCAACAAGGATTCGTTGAATTCCAACAAAAACCGGGCTTCCCATGGTGTTCTCCTATACCTCCTCTGTTGCGGCAGCCTGCTGAACTGCCGACTCCGCTGCTTTGATTGCCTGCGGGTGCGTTTGGGGAAGAAGGTTCCGGGGGAGGAAAAATCCGTTCGCAATCATCGTTGGAATCACGGCGCTCGCGATCACAGTGCCAACGAGGAACGAGTATTGAGCCTGGTCGATGATGTGATGATTCAGGCCAAAGAGCGAGGAAATTGTCCCGAACGTCAGGCCAGTCGACATCATCAAGGTGTAGTAGGCTCCTGATGAGCCGTCATACTTGTGCGCACGCACGGCAGGATACACAGTTACGGCCTTGGTCGCAGACTTCGCGAGGAACAAGATCAACAAGGCAGCGGGTGCCGCAATGAGCGCTGGCACAGAAACGAACGAGCCGGCGCGAATGAAATAAAACGGAGTGAGCAAACCAAAGGTCAGTGTCCGCAATCGCCGGATTAGAGCATGATCTTTGCCCACAGTTCCAGCCAGCACCATGCCGATGATGTATGCGGGCAAGACAGCTTCACTTCCGGCCCAAACTGCCAAGCCACCAAGTGCGAACAAAAGGAAGAGAAGGTATTTTGCTTCAAGCTCAGAGACCCTGCCGCCGTACCTTTTGAAGAACCAAGGTGTGAGAAACGGCAGGATCACGAAGGCGACCGCCGATACTCCAACGAAGATCAGGGTCTTTACGGTAAATGGGGAAAAGATGAGCCCCAGCGCGATCACCGTGCCAAGATCGTTCACAAAGCAAGCTGCAAGGATCGACTTGCCATAATCCGTGACGTTGAATCCCAGTTCCAGCATCACGGCATACACGACAGCAACGGACGTTGTCGATAAGGCCACGCCCGCCAACCAGCTGGCCATGATGGACCAGTGCAAGATGTAATGGGCGATCGCCGTGCATCCGAGAAACGGTCCGAAGAATCCGGCCAAGCCGACGATGAGTGCTTCTCGCCATTTGACTTTGAAGATGGTCGGATCGAGCTCCGCGCCGGCAAGAAAGGTGAGTACAATCGCGCCCGTGCCAGCGAGAAAGGTGATCCATTGCGTGTTTCCCTGCAGGCCGGTAGTGCCCAGCATGACGCCAATGACCAACTGGGCGACGGTGCCGACCACGATCTCGGAAAGCGCAGTTGAAACCTTGAACCAGATCGCGAGCAGTGTCGCGACCAACGCCAATCCCACCCACAAAGCTGAGAGGGCCCATGCATTCGTCATGGAACCAAGCTCCTTGAATTGTGTTCAGGGATCGCTGCCGGGACATGACTCCGTAACAGGATTCCCTGTCAGGAGTCATCATCTGTCCAGCCTATTGGATGGGACAGCGGTTAAAGGTGAACTCCCTCACCTCAACGTTGAGAAAATCGTAGGATTTCCGGCCTCCAAAGTCAAGTGACCGCCGATACACAAGGTTTTTGATTGACTGGCTGAGTGCTCGACGCCGATCCAAAAAGGTACTGCGGCGCACCACAAGAGAAGGAAAGAAGTTGAAGTCAATCTCAAGGAACTCCCAAAGATTCGTCACCCTATAGGAAAGACAGTACTTGAGGAACAGTGTTGGACCCAGAGATATCAGATGGCGACTTCTGGCCGAGTCACTAATTCAGACCCGTTGCCACACCGGGGAGAGTGGATGGGTAGTGGTCTCGGAAATGGTGCGGCCGTTCATTTTGACGTGTAGTCGCCATGTCGGGCAACTAACATCGCCCAATGCTTAATAAGCGTAAATCGCCAAAACTCTCATTCAGTCAAAGAACAACCCGAGAAGGTGTCGAAAGATCGAACACTACAGCTTTGGGCTTGGCCGGCCGATCAATCAAACTATGAATCCACCTTCTTCCCCGACGGATACAATATCGCGGGAGCCGTGTAGAACGCGAACAATAACGATTTCGTCGATCCGCGGAAGGTAATAGATTGCGTATTTGGCGTGGAAGACCACGCGCAAATCTGGAGCCAGATGAGGTCGAGGGACGCCGGAAAACGGAAGCGTCGAAACCTGGGTGAATCGAGCCTGAATCTGCAAAACAAAATCAATAGCGACTGATGTCGGATGCTTCCTCGGCCAAGTAGCTCCAGATTTCCGCTAGGTCCGTTTCGGCCGTTTCGGTAAGGCGGAGATTGAGCGATCTGCTAATAGCTTCCTCCCACGCGCAATGATGCGCTCCGCGTCAAAATTATCGAGGTGTCCATCAGCAACATCTGCCAAGCCGCGGGCGATGTCGGCCTTCAGTTCAGAAAGCTGACTCAAGCGCAGCTCGCGCTTCAACTTCCAATCGCGCAGTGCTTCCCGAATCACTTCACTGGTGGAAGCATAATCCCCGTCATCGACGGCTCCTTTGACAAGACCTGCCATGTCGGCGGGAAGAGTGATGGTCAGGCGCTCGATTGCTCCCACAAGAACCTCCTCTGGATTCCACCTGCATACTTTATCATACTTTTGAAGCATCTGGTTCGTGGGATTTTACTATCTATTCTTACTATCCAATCTCTCAAAAACTGCCGAAAGGCAGCACTTTTGGTGCAAAATTTGGCAAAAATTGCCCAAACCAGAATCCGACAATAAGTATTCTGTTTTGAATGGATTGTACGATTTCAGAAAGGTTGCAGCGGCAGGATGGGCAGCCGGCATTCCATAATTGGCTCAGATGCCCAGCTTGCGTACTTCCTCGTTGTAGTACTTGCGATAGAGGATATCCCACTCTTGGGAACCTTCGAGAATGATCTTGCGCTGGTTGGCGATCTTCAGGCGGGCCGAGGTGTCGATTTTTGCCTCTTCATTGAGCAGTGCTTCCAGCGCCTTGCGCGCTTCCTGGCGGATCGTATTGCGGTCTTCGAGAAAACCGACCTGATCGATCTCCGCCAGCGTGTCGGCCACGGTGTGCGCCAGCTTGTTGAGCTTGTCCCGGCTAATCCTCATAGCACCGCCTTGTACTTCCGCGCAAGCTCGGTCTTCACCTTCTTGAACATCTCCGCATACTGCGCGCCCGATTTGCGCATTTCGTCGGAGTATGCCTCGAGAATCACACGCACCTCTTCATTGATGCGGTCTTCGAGCGAAAGCTCGTCGAGCAAAGCCGCGTTGACACGCTCTTCCGACACCTTCAAAGCGCTGGTGGTGATCATTTTGGCGTCAATGAGGTGTTTGACCGTACGGCGGGCGAGATACCCAATGTATTCGCGAGAAAAAATCATGGGTTAAAGTTCAGGATAACGCATGAAGCCGCTTGATGTACATCGCTACCTGGATTGGAGCGGCGGTTCGCCGCGGTGCGGGCAGCTCTTGGTGTTCAGGCATCCGTCGGCAATGCGGAGCCGCTCGACGGGCCGACCGGCAAGCAGATGTTCGGCTACGATCTCCTCGGCATCCCCGGGCTGGACGCCGCCGTACCAGACTGCGTCAGGATAGACCACGACCGTTGGACCGTGCTCGCACTGGTCCAGGCAGCCGGATTTGTTGATTCGCACCTTTCCTGCCAGACCAGCCTCCTTGGCGAGTTGCTGGAGCCGTGTGTGCAGTTCACTTTTGCCATCGCTGGTGCAGGATGGGCGGGGTGCATCGGTGGGTCGAAAATTATGGCAAACAAAGATGTGGCGCTCGAATGGGGGCAAACAGGATTCTCCTCTGATACCTTTTCAGAATAGCTGACGAGATGCTGAGCCGTAGGCCTGCGATTTTCGTTCGAATGGCTGAGCTGCAGCCAAACCGGAGTCCGTACGGGAAGTTTTCATATTCTTGCCTGCCAACCCGCCCGCATCTGCGAAAATGAGTGCTTGACTATGAGTACCGACAACCTTCTCTCGCTTAAAGATGACATGGTGGCCTTTATTGAGGGCCATGGGCTTCGCCGTCTCCCCGGTTACGTTACAGAGGACATTCCTTCCATTCTCTGGGAGGGCCGCGGCAATCCCGACGCGTGGAAAGATTTTGTCGAGATGGCCAAGCATGTGGGCGCTCCCTTTGTAACCTTCAGCGAGATGACGATGGAGCGCGAGGAACTCGATGCGCTGATCGAAGAAGCGGGTGAGATGAACTTCCCCGATGAAGAGGCCACCGAGCTTATAGAAGCCAAATGGTTGCGCAAATATGCCGGTATGTTGGGCTATATCCAGCTCGGCTTCGTTTATCAGGGGTTGGTTTTTCTGCACGAAACGACTACCGAGTGGTATGAACGTTTCCAGACGTTGCTCGAAGATATCGAGGCCTTCCAGGACATCGTAATCGATGATGCGCATCCTCAAGATGAAGAGGAAGAGTAGAGCGCGTGAGCATTGTCGGCACGCAGGCAGGTCCGGTTGCTTTCGCACGTAAGCTTCCGCCCGAACGATGGGTTCTCGCCGAGCAGCATCCCGAGGCCGCTGCCCTGGCCAAGGAAGCGCGCCTGCCGCTGGTCCTGGCTGAGTTGCTCTGCGCGCGAGGCATTACGCAGGCGCATGAGGCCCACGCATTTCTCCATCCTGAATACGCCCACCTGCACGATCCGCACCAGATGCTCGGTATGGCTGCGGCCGTCGAACGGCTGGAGCGGGCAATTGTCGCCCGGGAACCGATCCTGCTCTATGGCGACTACGACGTGGACGGCACTACAGCCGTGGTGCTGTTGAAGACTGCCATCGAGATGCTCGGAGGGACCGTTCGTTTTCATGTGCCGCACCGGCTGCGCGAGGGCTACGGCCTGCAGTCGAACGTGCTGGAGGCGGCATACGCGGATGGCGTGCGCCTGGTGATCACAGTCGACACGGGCATGAGGGCTTTTGCCGAGGCGGAGACGGCGCAAAGACTGGGCCTGGACCTGATCATCACCGATCATCATTTACCGAAACACGGGGTCCCTACGGACGGGTCTTCGTCCGTGGGGTGTAAGAGCGATGACGCCGTGCCGATAGCGCTCGCCATTCTGAATCCAAATCAGCACGGCTGCTCCTATCCGGAAAAATCCCTCTGCGGAGCGGCCATCGCGCTCAAGCTCGCGCAGGCATTGCTCGCGCGGCGCGACGCCGTGCGTCTGCGCGAAAAAATTCTGCCCAGCTTCCTGAAGATGGCGGCCATCGCTACGATCGCCGATGCGGTTCCGCTCCGCGGCGAGAATCGCGCCATTGCCGCGTTGGGATTGCGCGAACTCTGCCGGCCGGCGAATGCTGGGCTGCGCGCCCTCTTTGCCGCCGCCGCGCTCGATCCGGCAAACAAGGAACTGACCGGCTTCGATGTGGCCTTCCGAATCGCACCACGCATCAATGCAGCAGGACGCATGGACGTGGCCTCCGACGTGATCGAGCTTTTTTCGACGCGCGATCCCGCGCGCGCAACCCTGCTGGCCAGCAAACTGGAGCGCCTGAACCGCGAGCGGCGCGACGCGGAAGCTGCCGCGCTCGCGTGTATTGAAGCACGTGTGGAAGCCGAAGCAGAGCTCTCTGCCGACCGTCTGCTGCTGGTGGATGGCGATGGCTGGCATCGCGGCGTTATCGGCATTCTGGCTTCGCGCGTGGTCGAGCGCACCGCCAAGCCGGCCATCGTGGTGAGCGTGGAGGATGGCGTAGCGCATGGCTCGGGCCGGTCGGTCGATGGCTTTGCTTTGCTCGGCGCCCTTGAAAACTGCGCCGATCTCTTCACGCGTTTTGGCGGGCACGCGTTTGCCGTCGGATTCGCCATGCCTGCAGCAGCGCTGCCGGAACTGCGGCGCAGACTGCGTGCGTACGCTGAGGAACACCTGGCCGCCCGCAGGCCGGAAAAACTTCTTCGCATTCACGCCGAATTGCCTCTCGACCGCATCACCCCGGTGCTAGCCGGTTGGCTCCGCAAGCTGGAGCCACTGGGGCATGGCAACCCCGAGCCGATCTTTCTGGCGCGCAAGGTGCGACTGGCTGTGCCGCCGCGCGTGATGAAAGACCGCCATCTGCGGCTGGAACTGGTTCAGGAGCCGAATGGTTCGGCAGCTTCTTCTGTTGCGGTGAATGGATCATCCTGCTCCACGGTGCGCGCAGTGGGCTGGGGCATGGCGGAGCGCGTTGCCGCGCTCGGCCTCACACAGGGCAGCTTGATCGATGTGGCTTACCGCATTCGCGAGAACGATCATCCGGAATACGGGGGGCTGGAAGCAGAGATCGTGGGCATGGAGTTAGCGGGCGCCTGAAACAATAAGGCCCGCAGAGAACTGCGGGCCTTACGGTCTGATTGCCGTTCTTTTTAACTACCGTCCGTGCCCGTGGCCTTCATTCTTGGGCGCAGAATGCTCCTGCGGATGGTTCCCGCCATTCGAGGGATGCGACTCGTTGGTCGAGTGTCCGTAGCTGTTGTTGGAATTTCGATTGTAGGTGTTGTTGGTTGTGTTCCGGTCTTGTGTCACGCTGCGATTGTAGTTATTGGTGACGTGATTGTTGATGACCGTCCGGTTCGCCGGCGCGGGATGATTTTCCGCCTGCAGCGGTCTTGCCGCAGCCATATTTGCCGGGTGGCCGCCGTTGTTTTTGAAGTACGCTGTGCGGTCGTGCATCGCTGTATTCTCGTGCTGGGCCTGGAATGAAGTGCGTTGCAGATGCTGATCGTGGTCGGCGACGCGCTCTTCAGGCGTCGGCATGTGATTGATGCCACCTGGTCCGCCATTGTACGACACGTGCGTGTTGTTGATGATCGTGGTGCGCTGCACAATCGTGTTGTCGACGTAAACGCGACTGCCGCCCCATACTCCGCCAACGCCAACGTGCACAACGGCGCTGTTATACGCGAATACGCCGCCATGCCAGATGCCCCCGGCGAAACCGATACCCATGTAGCCGAAGCCGTAATTCACACCGCCGTAATAGCCGACGTGAGGACCCCAGTAGCCCGGATGCCAGACATAAAGTCCGCCGCCCCATCCCCAGTAGCCAGGCGTCCACAACGCGCCGACGTAAGGAGCCGGCACCCACGCGCCAGGTACCCAGTAATAGCCGTCCGGACCATACCCCCAGTAGCCGGGCGTCCACATCAGGCCGGGCTGAGGGCAGACGGGTTGAACATAGACAGGCAGCACCGGTGGAGCGAATCCGACGCTGATAAACACTCCCGCATAGGAAGAGGCCGGGATCAGAGAGACAACAAGCGCCAAAAGCATCAGGCGCGCAGAGCGAAGTATTCGCATGAGAAAACCTCCTGGTTCAATCTCGTTCTATCTCGTTCCATTCGACCGGACACCGCTTTTGATTACGCGTATCCAGTCTATGTCAGTGAAACCCCTCCGTCGCTAAGAAGTTGCACTCTGGGCCCCTTTCAAAACACCCTCTTGCTCAATAGCGATAGCTCAGGCCTAAACCTAACACCTTGCGCGCCTGTAAGTTGACGGGGATCGACACCGTGGGAGGGTAAGGCGCAGGCAGACCGGTCGGCAGGACGGCGGTGCCAATATTTCCAGCTACCTGTCCAATGCCGATGTCGAAGGCAAAGTGCGGATGCTCGGCCTGCGTAACCCGAACCGCGTAGTCAAGCGTGGTGGGCAGGTGCACGCCGCCGGGAAGGATATAGCCAAGATTCTTCGACGTGTGCGGCTCCTGCGTAAAGCCTGCGGCCGGAACGATGGCCGTCTTCCAGGGCCCGGGCAGCGGGATGCCCAGGCCGCCGAAGAGCCGTCCGCCAAACCGCGTACTCTGCCCGCCGATGCCATAGATCGAAGCATTCGTAAATTTCAGCCCGAGATTGACCAGGAAGGGAACCGGCGGCTTGAGCCAGGTCTTGGTGGCCGCTGCGTAGACATCTTCATTGGTGTAGGCCGTATCCGGTCCAAGGCCGAGCGCATAATTTAAATGACCGGAGACAAAATGGTCGCCGGTGCGGACAATGACCCCGGCGGCAAGCCCCGGAGCCCACGCGCCCAATTGACCATCCTTAAGAACAACAGCTTTTCCGCTGAAGATGTTCATGCCACTGTAATTCCAGAGCTGGCTGAATGCTCCGTCGGCGGCTGCATTGCTGTTGCCGAGCAGGTGCACGCTACGCGTATATCCGGCTTCGGCGCGATTGGCGAATCCTTCGGTGATGGAAAAGGTCTGGATATCGCCAATCACCTGCGAGGTATTCACGAAGTGATAACCGACGGCGGGATGGGAGAAGAAATGATCCTTTTCGGTGTACACCACGTAAGCTGTCGGCGTGATGAACCCGCCGGTTTGGCCTTCGAGCGTGAGGTATTGCGCGGAGAGCGGTAGGGCTGCAAATACAGCCGCAAGGAAGAAAATACAGGCTGTGCGGCTGCCGATCAGATGGAAGAGGTTCATGATTTAACTCCCGTGGAGAGCCCGCGCACGCGGAATTCTCCGGTGCGATGTTGGAAAATCATTCCCTTGTAACACGACAGAAGCAGCGTCGTCTCCGGTTTTGTTCAGGGTGGTAGACTTGCGCCATGCCGCGCGGATTGTTTATTACCCTGGAGGGCCTGGACGGATCAGGTAAAACCACGCAGATCAAGCGTCTGGCGGCATGGCTGGGCAAGCGCGGGATTCCCGTGGTGCAGACGCGCCAGCCGGGGGGAACGGCGACCGGCGACCGCATCCGCGAACTGTTGCTCGACGCGCGCTCTGGCGCGCTCGACCCCATGACCGAGATGGCCCTGATGTTTGCTGACCGCGCCCAGGCGATCGCCGAGGTGATTCTGCCGGCGCTCGATGCGGGCAAGACGGTTCTCTGCGATCGTTTTACTGATTCAACAGAGGCATATCAAGGCGGAGGGCGCGAACTGGGCTCGGAGGCCGTGCTCGCGTTACATCGGCTCATCTGCGGCGATCTGCAACCTGATCTGACGCTTCTGTTGCTGCCTAGCCTTGCAGCTTCTCTCGCACGCGCGCGCCGCCGCAACGATCGAACGGAAGAGCAAACCGGAAGAAACGAGGGCCGGTTCGAGCAGGAACAGGACGCGTTTTATCTTCGCGTGTGGCAGAAATACCGCGAGATCGCGGCGCGTGAGCCGGAGCGTATGGTGCTCATCGAAGGCGATCTGACCATCGAAGATGTCCACG
>JASHQE010000217.1 GCA_030037705.1 Acidobacteriaceae bacterium
ATAACTCTGGATGTCGATGAGGCGCTTGATGTGCATCGAGACGTCCTTGCGCAGGTCGCCCTCGACATCGCCCTCGTCTTCGATCACCTGGCGGATGTGGTTGACCTCTTCTTCGCTCAGATCCTGGATCTTCTTGAAGGCATCGACGTTCGCCTTCTCCAGAATCTTGCGCGCACGGGGCTGGCCAATTCCATAGATGTAGGTCAGCGCGATCCGTGCCTGCTTGTTGCGCGGCAGATCGACGCCAGCAATACGTGCCATTTTGAAATTCCTCTGCTTCCTGTTGTGTGCCCCCGGCCTAGCGCCGGTTCGCACGGGTTATGCGGAATCTCCAAGGGTTCATCGCAAGCCTTAATTCAAGCTAACTCGCCCTTTGTGCGGAGGGACTAGGGAACAGGAACTTGGGACTAGTTTCATTGTGCCGATATCGGCACAATCAACCGCTTTTCAGTCCCTAGTCCCCACGTCCCTCAGCCCCTTTCGTGGATCTTCCATCTCGAGCCAGGCTCAAACTAGCCCTGACGCTGCTTATGCTTTGCGTTCTCACAGATCACACGCACCACACCGCGGCGCGTGATGACCTTGCACTTGACGCAAATCTTCTTCACTGATGCCCGAACCTTCATTGCACTTCTCCAGTTGTCAGTTGTCAGTTGTCAGTGATCAGTTCACCTTGCAAACCCATGCCGCGCCCGCGACACGAACAAACTGATCCCTGAACACTGGCTACTGTTCACTTGTATCTGTACACAATCCGTCCGCGATTCAGGTCATAGGGACTCAACTCCACCGCGACGCGGTCGCCAGGCAGAATGCGGATGAAGTTCTTGCGCATCCTGCCGGAAACATGAGCGAGCACCTCATGATTTGTTTCCAGCTTGACCTTGAACATGGCGTTCGGCAGGGTTTCCACCACCGTGGCCATTACCTCAATCGCGTCTTCCTTCGACAAACTATGTCCATTTCTGCCGGCGCCTCCGCGCTCCGGCCTTTTAGACTGAGTACCTCTACTCAGTCAGAATTCTCGCGCCGGTGGCCGTTACCGCCACCGTGTGCTCGAAATGAGCACTCATGCTCCCATCCTTCGCCACCGCCGTCCAGCCGTCGGCCAGCACCTGCACGTCCGGCCCGCCCGCATTCACCATGGGCTCGATAGCGATGACCATCCCCGCCTTTAGCTTCATGCCGCGGCCCGCTTCGCCGAAGTTCGGCACCTGCGGGTCCTCATGCATCTGGGCCCCGATGCCGTGGCCGACAAAGTCCCGTACCACGGAAAAACCGCCGCCTTCGACCACGCCCTGCACAGCCGCCCCGACATCCCCAAGTGTCGCTCCCGGACGAACCGCTGCGATCCCGGCCTTGAGCGACTCTTCGGTGATCTTGAGCAGCTTCGCGGCGTTTGAATCGATCGCGCCCACCGGCACCGTGATCGCTGCGTCGCCATAGTAACCATCGACAACAACGCCGCAATCCACTGAAACGATGTCTCCCTCTTTCAGGACCCGCTTCGGTGATGGAATCCCGTGCACCACCTCGCTGTTGACCGAGGTGCACAGCACGCAGGGGTACCCGTGATATCCCTTGAAGGCGGCCTTCACACCCAGCTCATTCAACCGCGCCTCGGCCGTCTTTTCGAGATCATAGGTCGTGGCGCCGGGCCTTACCTTGCTGCGCACCAGCTCCAGAACCTCGCGGACCACTTTGCCCGCACGGTGCATCTTCTCGATCTCTTGAGACGACTTCAGAACAACGGCCATTCCGTTCTCAGTTTTCCGTTCGTAATTCCCAGTTCGCAATTTACGGCATCTCAATTTCAGCAACAGCCCCGAGAACTATGAACTGCGAACTGCCGACTGAGAACTGCCTTCACCTTTACTGGCGCAGCCGCTCCACGGCGGCAATAATTTCGGCAGCGATCACTGCGATCGGCCGATCCCCATCTACTTCCGCAAATCGTCCTTGGTCCCGGTAATGCTCGACAACAGGCGCGGTAAGAGCCGCATAAGCGCGCATGCGCTCCTTGAAAACCTCTTCCGTGTCGTCATCTCTCTGGATGAGCGCTGCACCCTCTATGTCACAGAATCCATCCCTCTTCGGCGGATTCACATAGATGTTGTAGATGCTCTGGCAGACAGGACAAATCCGGCGTCCGGTAATCCGGCGCAGTAATTGATTATAGTTCACCTGAATGCTGACGGCAACCACGGGCAAGGCCCCAGCCTGACCTGCCAGCCGGGCATCCAGCCAGCAGGCCTGCCCCAGCGTCCGTGGGAAACCGTCCAGTATGTAACCTCTCACAGTGTCCGGCTCGAATAGCCGGGCAGCTACCATCTCGTTTACCAGAGTATCGGGTACCAGTTCGCCGCGGTTGATAATCTCTTTGGCCTGGAGGCCCAACGGTGTTCCCTGGGCCACATTGGCGCGCAGCAGGTCTCCGGTGGAGATCTGGGGAATGCCCCAAATCTTCACCAGCTCCTTGGCCTGGGTTCCCTTACCCACGCCCGGCGCGCCCAGTAAAAGGATTGGGCCGGGGAGCGTTTTACGATCGGCTTCCCGGCCCTGCTCGATTTCGGTCATCAACGCAGACATTACCAGGTTTTCCTTCCGCGTATGCGACCGGAGCGCGGGGAAAAACCGTCATAATGGCGCATGATCAATTGTGATTCGACCTGGTTGATCGTATCCATGGCTACACCCACCACAATGAGCAGGGAGGTGCCGCCGAAGTAGAATGTGACCCCCATACCATGAATCGCCCAGTTCGGCAGGTTCTCAAAAACCCGGCCGATGAGCCAGATCTTGTCGAAGCGGATGCCCGATATCAGGAAAGTGGGCACAAGCTGCACCAGGATTAGGTAAAGTGCGCCTACCAGCGTAATGCGGGTAAGAATGTCGTTGATGAAGTCCGAAGTGCGCTTGCCGGGACGGATGCCGGGGATAAACGAACCCGACTTGCGGAAATTATCCGCAATATCGTCCGGCTTCATGATGATCGACACATAGAAATAGGCGAAAAAGATGATGCCCATGATGTTCAGGAGCTCGTACCACGGATAGCCGGGGGTCAGCGCCTGCATGATAGGCTGCAACAGCTTCGAGTTCTGCACCCATTGCACCTGGCCAAAGAGCAGGGGTGCGGAAAGAATGGAGCTGGCAAAGATAATGGGCATGACGCCGCCGGAGTTTACCTTGAGCGGCAAATGGCTCGACTGGCCGCCCATCATCCGCCGGCCTACAATACGCCGGGCGCTCTGGATGGGCAGACGGCGCTCGGCGCGTTCGACGTACACGATAAACGCCACTACTGCCAACATGCCGGCGAGCAGTAACAGCACGACCAGGAGGGACATCGAGCCCCAGGCGTCGGTCTGGATTTTCTGGACCAGGTCACCCACGCCGCGCGGCAGGCCGGCCACGATGCCGGCAAAGATGAGCAGGCTCATCCCGTTGCCGATGCCGCGGTCCGTGATCTGCTCGCCCAGCCACATAATAAAAGTGGTTCCCGCAGTAAGCGTGAGCACGGTCATCAGGATGAACCCGACGCCTGGATTCAGGACCAGGCCCTGCTTGGTGAGAATGGCGGCGATGCCGATCGACTGCAACACGCCCAGAATCACAGTAAGGTAGCGGGTCCACTGGGTGATCTTGCGGCGGCCCAGCTCGCCTTCCTTCTGGATGCGCGCCAGCGGCTCATAGACCACGGTCAGGAGCTGGAAGATGATCGAGGCGGTGATGTAGGGCATGATGCCCAGCGCAAAGATGGTCATGCGCCGCAGGTTGCCGCCTCCGAACAGGTCCATCAATCCCAGCGCCGATCCGCCCTGGGAATTGAACAACAGCTCCAGTTGATTTGTATTCACGCCCGGTGTAGGAATGAACGCGCCCAGCCGGTAGACGGCGAGAATGCCCATGGTGAACAGCACCCGCTTGCGCAGGTCGGGAATCCGGAAGATATTCAGAAACTTCTCAAGCATAAAGACTTATCCACTTCATGCGCCCCCGGGGCGCAGCGCCAATCCTTCCCCGGCATGAACCATCTTAGACTAATTCAGCCCGCCGGATTTGTGCGTTTCGTCACCTTCAGAATCGGGTGCCACGTCCTGCCCGTGAAGGCGCTGGTCAGAATATCAGTTCAGCCATTCCCAGCGCTAACCAGCCGCCAACCGGATGGCCAAAGCCTGCCCCGTTCCCAGGATGATCGGGGTTTCCGGTTTACGCTCAAAATACTCGTCCACGGCCTTGCGTGCGCCGGGGCAGCTGGGGAAGCCGTAATCGTCAAAAACAATCACCCCGCCCACCTGCAGACGGGG
>JASHQE010000218.1 GCA_030037705.1 Acidobacteriaceae bacterium
AGGTACCGAGATGCTGAACTCATCATCGCCGGCTCTGGCCGGGAAGAATCGGCGCTCCAATTGCAATGTCACTCGCTCGGCCTGGACAGCGCGGTGCGCTTCACCGGCTATGTCCGGCGGCCGTATGATCTCTACTCTGGCGCTTCTCTCTTCGCGCTCTCTTCCCGCCAAGAAGGCCTGCCAAATTCACTTCTGGAAGCCGCCGTCGCCGGTCTGCCAATCGTCGCCACGCCGGCGTCGGGTGGCATCGTCGATCTGCTGCGCAGCTTGGATGGCGCTTGGTTAGCGCAGGAGACCACCGGCGCGGCGCTTGCCTCCGCTCTGCTAAAAGCCCTTAGCCAACTCGGCCCAGAGCAACGGTTCCGCCGCTCCTTTTCAAACGAATTCGCCTTCGAATCGGCGATTGAACGGTATGAAGAATTGATCGATGATGTCGGCGCACAGCCTGAGCCAAACCACATTGCCCTGGTCATCCCGACACTTGACCGGATCGGCGGAGCAGAACGCCATGTGATGCTGCTTGCCAAGGGATTGCGCAGCCGTAACTGGCGTGTGAGCGTTATGGCGCTCTCTGGCTCTGGCGCTGCCGCTGCAGAAGAGTTGGCGAACGCAGGCGTCACGTTCCTGAGTCTCAGGATGCGCAAGGGGCTGGCCGATCCCCGCGGCTGGATCCGCTTCCTCGCATGGCTCTGGCGCGAAAGACCGAACGTAGTGCACGCGCATCTGCCACATGCGGCGTGGCTTTCTCGCTGGTCCCGCCTATTCGCGCCGATCCCCGTCCTCATCGACACTCTGCACAGCTCGTCTACGGGAACCGTGGGCCGGCGGCTGGGTTACCGTTTTAGCCGCTGGCTGCCTGAACAAGTAACCGCAGTAAGCCGCTCCGCGGCCGATTCTCATCTGGCTGCCGGCATGGTGAACCGGGAGACCCTCATGGTGCTCCGCAATGGCATCGATCTTGACGAATGGCACCCCGATGAATCCGCACGGATTGCTATACGCAAGGAGCTGCATCTCGCGGAGGAATTCCTTTGGCTCGCCGCCGGGCGGCTGGAGGCGGTAAAAGATTACCCGATGCTGCTCAGGGCGATGGCTGCCGTTTCTTCACCTGTGCAGCTCGTGATTGCCGGTAGCGGACCTCTCCTGCGCAATCTTGTTGATCTTGCCTCTCGTCTATGCTTGGGTCAACGCGTGCGCTTCCTCGGCTTTGTGCCGGATGCGAAGCGATGGTTTCAAGCCGCCGATGGCGTTGTACTCACGTCCCGCTGGGAAGGCCTGCCCATGGCGCTGCTCGAAGCCGCCGCCTGCGGCCTACCTGCTGTAGCCACAAATGTGCCGGGAAGCCGTGAAGTGATTCTCGACGGCGAAACGGGCCTGCTTGTTCCTCCCATGGACTCCTGCGCTCTAGCCTCAGCGATGAACGCACTGATGAAGATGCGGCGGGAAGAACGCCATGCGATGGGCGTGCGTGCACGGCAGCGCGCTGCGGAGCAATTCAATCTGGCAGCCGTCATGGATCAGTGTGAAGAACTTTATCGCAATCTGCTCGGAAAGAAATCGAACCAAGCCACGCGCCTCCGATCCGGCAGTTCTAAATCCTAGCGCATCTCCGCGAATGGTTCCAGAGATCACCCTTGGCACGCGAGGCGCGGATCTGCCAGAGAGCGCATTTTGCGCTGATTTTTTCGGCGATGCTCAAATTGCCGGGTGGAAAATCCTCAAGGGCGCGCTCTAAAGAAGTGAATTGCTTTGCATGATGGCAAAGAAAGGAACGCAGACCCGCGATCTCGGTATCAGAGGCGGTGTTAGCATGCACGCAAATCGTCCAGAGACCGCTTACCTTCTTGACCGGAGCCCAAAGCTGTTGCGGAATCCAGACCAGTTCATCGCGAAGAAATGGGCGGCGCGTAAAACCGTCGGAGACAAACAGCATTCCTTCTGCCCGCAGTGCGTGCAGCGTGTTTTGATCGAATCCGTGCCGTGGCGCAACCCAAATTTTCGGATCGAGCCCGCGGCTGCGCAGAATATGCAGCCCTTCGCGAATCCATTCACGCTGGATTTCCGCCGCAACTCCCGCAAATTCAGAGACGCGGCTGAGAGGCACAAGACTGCGGCCCCGGCTGACACACAGATGCCGATATCCGTGTAAGCCGATCGCCGCTCCGGCCGATTCCATTTCTCGAATCCGGCTCCAGAATTCCGGGTCCGGCGGGGACACCTGTAGCTCGGCATCCTGGTTGTCCGCAACTACGGCGAGAATGGGTCGAATCTGGAACTCCTCGATAAGCGCACGGCAGCGCCGCCATCGTTCCCGCGAGACAGCCGGGCAGAGATCGTCGAATCGCAGCAGATAATGTGCCGGCTGCGCAATCAATCCCTTCGCTCCCTTCACGCAAATGCCTGCTTCTCTTCCGCCTTCCGGAGCAACTTCTCCGCCCAGTAGCCGAGAAATAAAAATGTGCTCACCGTCCAGAGCGAGGTGGCCAGCGCGATACCCGCCACGCCATACCAGCGCATAAGCAAAAGATTCAGGACGATGTCGAGGCAAAGATTGATCACGCCGCAAAAGAAAACTACATCTGTGCGAAGCATGGCGATGAGAAAGCGGTAGAAGACACGGCTGGTCACAAAAAACGGAATCTGGATCGAGTACATGGCTAAAACGCGCGCCACGACCGCTGTATCCTGCGCATGAAATGCCCCATGCTGGAATGCAATTCGAACGAGAGGATGGGCGCACACAATCAATAGCGCCGCGATGGGAGCAGAGACCATCGCGGTCATCCATAGCCATGTGCGCAGCGTCTGCCGGCAGCCGGCCCAGTCGCAATGTGCGACCATTCGAGAGAAATGCGGCACGATGGCTGTTGCGATCGCGCCCGCAAGCAAGGTGAGCACCACGCTTACAAACCGGTTTGCATACACGAGCGCAGAGACGCTGCCGGAGGTCAACATGGCAGCCATTGACTGATCCACGAGCAAGCCGGCCGCGGCCACAAATCCGCTGAGCAGCACGGGCCCGTACTGCCGGCCTACCGTGCGCGCCGCTTCCGTCATGCCATACCAGCGCAGCTCGAATCGATAGCCGTGCGTATGCAACATCCACACGACGATGCCCACGTGCGCGAGAGAACCGGCCAGCGTGGCGTAAACCATGGCCCAGATGCCGCAGCGGCTGCCGAACAAAAACGCGCCGATGATGATCGAGACAGAAATTGCGACCGGTGCGAGCGCCGGGAGCGCAAAGCGATCCACGGTATTCAATACGGCCGTGCAATGAGCTGCGATCCCAGTCATCAGCACCACGGGCAGCAAGGCATAGAAGAGCCGGATCGACAGTTCCAGCTTGGGCCGCGTAAAGTGCGAGGCGATGAGCGGAAAGAAGACGCGCGCGGTGAGAGCCATTGCCACGGAAACCACAATGAGCAGAATCGTCATCCATACCATCGCATTCGATAGAAGCTCCTGAGCGCGTTCGTGACCGTCACGCTCCTTGACCCGGATCAGTGTGGGCACAAGCGCCTGGTTCATGGACTCGGAGATTAAATTCACCAGCAAGCCCGGCAGGAGCGCGGCGGCCAGAAACGCGTCCATCGCGTCCGAGCGACCGTAAATGCCGGCCACCGTCATCTCCTTGAACATTGCGACGAGTTTGACCATCGCGCCCGCTGCGCTGACGGATGCGGCGGCCTGCAAAACGCGGCGGTTGCTGTTCGAAGTTTTTGGCTGTGCGCAGGCTCGGACTTTGGCGGGCATACCGGTTCCCTCTACCCTTGCGCAATCGGACCCGGCACCGGCCGCGACATCGGCGCGATCTCAGTCCTCGCATGTGCGGAAAAGCAGGCATCCAGTTGTTCCGGCTCATGCACGGTAAGACGCCCGGCAATCGCAATCAGCGCCAGCAGCAGCCATGTGGTGCGGCTTTCTTCCACAGTTGCAACCAGAGAGGTCATGATCCACACGAGCAGCGCCGTGACGAAAGCTGTGCGAAGGGCCCCATGTGTTCCAAGCATGGTGTACGCGGCCAGCGCGACAATCATCGCGGCCAGAAAAAGCGAGCAAAGACCGCCTTCCACAAGGAGTGCGAGTGCGGTGTTATGCGCCGTGTCGATAGGGGCAAGACCGGCAGCGCTGACAAACGTTCCAGCGCCGCTGCCGAAGAGCGGTGCTCGCGTGTACGCGTGCCAGCCCGCAGACCAGATATTCAGCCGCTGATTCAGATCGCCGCCCTCGAGCTGCGCCGGAATCGTCGCCAACCGGTCGAAGATTGCGGGCGGAATCGCCAGCCAGAGCGCAAGGCCAGCCAAAGGCAGTATCCAGATTGCGGCCAGCGCCGCTCTGCGCCGGACCTGCAGCAGCAAAATACCGCAGCCGGCAAGCGCAACGATCGCCGCCAGGAAACCGCCGCGCGATGCGGTAAGCAGCACGGCAAATACCCCCAAGGGCAGATAGCCCAGCGCCAACAGGCGTGCAGGCCAGCGCGGTTCGCTCGTGAGCAGCAGCGCGGCGAATGGAAATCCCAGGTCGAGAAAGCGCGCCACATCGTTGGGATCCTGGCCGTAGGCGGCAAAGCGCATCTGATCCGCGGCAATTGCCTCCGGCGAGCTGAAGTTCGCCAGCGTCAGCGCAGCCAGCATCCACGAGCCGGCCACATAGGCCCGCAAAAGGCCGCGCAAATCGCCGGGGCTTTCAACAAATTCCCACGCCAGCCAGACGATCATCATCTCCTGGAAATAGGCGCGCATCTTTCCAAAAGTAGCTGCGGAATCGATGGTCCAGAAACATGTACAACAAAGCCAGAAATAAAAAGCCGTCACCAGCCATTGCATGGCCCCCGGCGTGCGTATGCGGCCGCTCTGGAGAACGGCTGGAATCGCGGCGAATAACAGGAGAAGCCCCAAAATGCGCGCCACATTTCCCAGGGGCTCACCCAGGTCGAGTGAGTACTCCCACGGAATCGCAAACGTGAAGAGCAAAAGCAGAATCCATGCGGCTCTCCTCATCGCTAATACCTCTGCGAGTAAACCAGCGCTGAGTAGATCGTCACGCCAATCGTAGATTGAACCGCAGACTCCAACGTTCTGTTCATCAGGTTCTTGGCAAAGGAATCGGGCACAAAGATGATGTCGCCGTCGCGAATCGGCTGGTCGGGGTCTTGTCCGCGCAGAAGTTTTTTCAGATTGATTGCGGTTAGTGTGCGCCCATCTTTCTGTTCACGAATCAGCAAAGCTTTGCCCAGCGCGGCATTTTGCGTAGGCCCCCACGCCAATGAAACCGCTTGCACGACCGTCAGCTTTTGCGCCGGATCAACGAGAAAACCACCCGGCCGGATCACATCGCCCACCACGTATGCCACTCCGGCGCGGCTCACCTGGACCGTATCGCCCGGACTGAGTTCCGGATTGTGATCTGAAGCCGCATCGCTCCCGGTGGGATCGAGGACCACCGCATGGGGCGTGTTCGGGTCATCCCGGTGAAAGACATTCACCAACCGCCCGGCCTCCGGCGCAAGGCCCGACGCAGCCGAGATGAGATCGAGCAAGCGATGATGAAATCCGTACGGATAAATGCCCGGATGCACCACTTCCCCAAGCACACTCACATCCTGCCCGGCATAAAAAGTCACCACCACCGATACCAATGGATGAAGCAGAATTCCCTTAGCCGTTAGGGCCGCTTCCATGGTGCGCGCCGCGACCTGTTCATCCATCCCGGCCACGTTGACGTCGCCCACCATCGGCAGCGTGACTGTGCCCGCGCTCGAAACGCGCAGCGCCGAATGGAACTCCGGCATATGGTACTCACTGATGTCGAGCCAGTCGCCGGGACCGATGGGAGCCGGGAAAGCAGGCGGGCTGGCGGCTGGCGGCTGGTTTGCGGTTGCCGGAACGCCAGGCTGATTCCAGACCGGAGGAGATTCCTTGGGATTCGGCTGGCTCCTCGTCTCCGGTGTTTGCGGAAAGCTTGCCACACCGGTGGGAAGCCCGGAGGTGCTTGGTGTAGGTGCCTGCGCGTGGAGATACCCGCAAGTTGCAAGAATCACGAGCAGCATCGCAGTAACTCGCACGGCCGGCGGATGGAATGTTTCGAGCATGAGCGCTCCTCCTATGGCCAGCCAGAGTCCGGCGAAGAAAGTGATGGCCATATAAAGCGGCATATTGGGCACTGCCGGCTTTACCGGCTGGCGGGCATAGTCCACCACCTCAAGATCGGAACTGTGAATGCCCGCTGCCAGCCCGGCTTCTTCTACTCTTTCGAGCACCCGCATGTAGAGCGCGTGGCTCGCATTGGCCTCCTGGCGCATCACCGCGTATTCGGTCTCCGCCTGGTCGCGGTTCAAAGCTCCGGTTGTGGCTTCATCGAGGCTCTTGCGCACAAGCTCCTCGCGGTTCGCCGCGGTTTGCCAGGAGCTGCGGAAGCGGCCCAGCAGCTTTGTATCTTCGGCCTGCTTCTGCCGGTCAAGATCCCGCAGCTGCTGGCCAATCTCCGCCACGCGGGGATAATTCGGCCCATGCTCGGCGCTGAGCTGCGCTCGTTCCTGCTCCAGGTCACTGCGACGTGCGCGAATCTGCTGCAAGAGCGCGGTCGAAAAGCCGCCATTCTCGTTTTGCAAGCGAGGATCGGAGGCGATTACCAGTTCCGGATCGCCTTGCGCGGCGGCCTGATATTCCGATTCCGCAAGAATCCGGTCGGCAGTCGCCGCAGCCAGTTCCCTTCCCAGTTCGTCGATCTCCAGCACCGCCGGGCTATGCTCCGTCGCATCGGGCTGGCCGTTCGTAAAGGTCTCTGAAGTACCGACAATCCCATGCTTCTTCTCGAACTCCGCCAGCCGTAACTGGTCCCCATCGACGCGCATTTTCAGGTCTTTCAGTTGCCCGTCAAGCCAGCCTGAAGCAAGTGCGGTGGCCCGCACCTGCGACTCGCTATCCTGCTCGCCGTAGGCGCGGACGAGCTCATTCACCACAGCCGCCGAAAGCGCCGCATCAAGCGAACGAAAACGAATCTGGACCAGCAGCGTGCGCGGCAGCGTCTGCACGTGCAGCCGCCGCGCGAACCGTTCCAACAGCCAGGCCTGAGCATCCGCGCCGGGCGCATCCGCGCGAAAATCCGGAAACCGGCGCGCGAAATTCCCGCAGAAACCCGGCGCCTGATAGAGCTTCAACGCAAGAATCGTTCTCCACGCCAGCTGGTCGCTCCGCAAAACACCAGCCAGCGTCTCCTGCGCCACTGGGGCCGAGGCCATGGCAGTGGAGACAGTTTGTCCTCCTGGATCAAGGCTCAGGGTGATAGCTGGCGACGTACGCAGCTCCACGCTGGCCCTCGCCTCGTACTCGTTGGGCGCGATGAGGCAATAGAGAAGGCATAACAGAAGCAACCCGGCTTCTATGGAGAAAACCAGGCGCCGGCGGCGCACCACGATGCACCATAAAGACCACAGAGACGTAGTAGACCGTTCAACGCCTCTGCCCGGCGCAGAACGTATCTCATGCTCACGCGGCGCATCCTGCTGAATCGGAGGACCGTCCCTCAATGCGGGTACCTCAATCCCACAGCCTCTGCCAGCCTGTTTTTGAGCGCAGGCCGACTCAACCATGCAAGATGGGGGATTCCCGACGGTGTTTACTCTATGAGGCTGGTTTGTAGTGTTATACACCACCAACCAGCAAGATAGCGCGAGAAAAAACAGGCCTGAAGCGATTTATTATTCGCGCGCGCAGGCTCGATACCACTCGACTGTGCGCCGCAAGCCTTCACGGAATTCTACCTGCGGCTGGTAGCCGAGCAGTTCTCCAGCCAGATGAATGTCGGCAAGCGAATCGCGGATATCGCCCGCGCGCGGCGCAGCATACTCCGGTTCACCGCCGTACCCGGTCAGGTCGCGAAGAATTGCAAAGGTTTGGTTCAGCGTAATGCGCGCGCCTGTAGCCAGATTCATCATGCACCCCGCGACATTTTGCGCCGGCGCAGCAGCAGCGAGCAGATTTCCATGGACCACGTTATCAATGTAAGTGAAGTCGCGGCTTTGCTCGCCATCTCCATAAATCGTCGGCTGCTGCCCGGCAAGCATTTTGCGGCAAAAGATCGCCAGTACCCCCGAGTAATGCGAGGTGGGATCCTGATAAGGACCAAAGACATTGAAGTAACGCAGCACCACGGTTTCCAATCCATAGACGCGCGTAAAGGCGCGCATATAATGCTCGCCGGTCAGCTTGGCCACGGCATAGGGGCTCATCGGATTCGGCGACATCGCTTCGTGTTTGGGTAAGGTGGGTGTATCGCCATATGCAGAGGACGAACCCGCGTAGATGACGCGGCGCACTCCCGCATTGCGCGCAGCGATCAGCAGGTTCAGCGTTGCGTTCACGCAGCATTCGTTTGTGGCCACCGGATCGGCAACCGAACGCGGCACTGAAGCCAGCGCAGCCTCGTGAAAAATGATCTCCACGCCCGCGCATGCCTGTGCACAGACGGCGGGGTCGCGCAGGTCGCCTTCCAGGAACTCGATCGCATCGAGGCCGGTAAGATTGGCACGTTTGCCGGTAATGAAGTTGTCAACGCCGCGAACCTCTTCACCGCGGGCCAGAAGTGCCGCAGTGATCGATCGGCCGATAAATCCGGCGGCGCCGGTTACAAGATATTTAGGCAATGCCGCACTCCGATTTCTGTAATTACGCCAGGATAGACTTATTAGTCCTTCAGGCTAGAATACTATTCCGCTCCGCTTTTGCGTCGAAGAATACCCGCGGGCGGACATGAGCGTAAAAGGGCAACTCGGTCTTTAGAACGGGGCATCCTACCAACGAGGTTTACTGGAGCGCTCATGAAACGATCAACTTTATCCGCCATCGTGCTGCGAGGAGCTATTCCCGCCGTGCTGATCCTGCTTCTCGCCCTGCCGGGAGATATCTTCGCCCAGTCGCCGCAATCCGATCACCTCGTCAGCTCCGAGATGTTGCAACAACAGGTGGAGGCCGCGTCTCACACCCGGCAGCAAAATATCCAGACCGTCGCCAACCTGCTGAACACGCCCGTGGCGGAGCAGGCCATGAAAGACGCCCATGTCGATCCGGTCCAGGTGCGCACGGCGATTCCTACGCTCTCCGATCAGGAACTGGCAAACCTGGCGTCGCGCGCAGCCGAGGTGCAGCAGAAGATTGACGCCGGTGCGCTAGGCTTTGGACTCACGACACTTCTTATCATCGCCATCATCATTCTTATCGTGGTCGCCATTGTGCGCTGAGATCGAATACCGCAAGAGAGCCCTGCGCGCCAGAGTGTGGGTGAGCCTGCTCTGCGTTCTGATGCTCGCGGCTGCTTTGCACGGGGAATCGGCCCCTGCGCTGTGGATCGACGTTCCGTTTGTGCGCCAGCCGCGCGACGGTTGCGGCGCCGCCTCTATTGCAATGGTGATGCAATATTGGGCGGCGCAGCCCGGGATCCACACCGCACCGGAAGCCGATATTGCTGCAATCCAGCGCCAGTTATATTCCTCCAAAGAACATGGGATTCCTGCTTCATCCATGCAGCGGTATCTGCAACAGCGCGGCTTCGTGGCAATCGCATTCAGCGGAAGTTGGAACGACCTCGAAGAACAATTGAAAAAGGGACGGCCGCTGATCGTCGCTTTGAAGCCTCAGGGGCAGTCGCAGTTACATTATGTAGTGATTGATGGAACCGACCCGTTACGCGGCCTCGTTATGATGAACGATCCGGCGGAACGGAAACTACTGACCCAGGAGCGTGCAGGATTCGAGAAAGAGTGGAGCGCAACGCACAACTGGGCTCTACTGGCCGTTCCCGCGGCGCCGCAGCAGCATTGAGACTCCCGTTTTTGCTTCTCCTGTTCGGTAGCGCCGTCTGCGCGCAGTGCCCAGT
>JASHQE010000219.1 GCA_030037705.1 Acidobacteriaceae bacterium
AGTCCTCGCCATTGCCGAGTACTCGAACCTCGACCTGCGCACCACCATTGCCCGCCTGCGCGACGCCGGCCTCGACTCCATTCCTGGCGGCGGCGCTGAGATTCTCGACGACGAGGTCCGCTTCCGCATCGCCCGCCTCAAGTGCCGTACAGAAGACTGGGTCAGCGTGCATCGCACCGCTCACCAGCTCGGCATGAGAACCACCGCCACCATGATGTTCGGCGTGGGCGAGACCTTCGATCAGCGCGTTAACCATTTCGAAGTCGTCCGCCGCCTGCAGGAAGAGACCGGTGGATTCACCGCCTTCATCCCCTGGAGCTTTCAGCCCAAGCACACCGCGCTCGGCGGTCGCGGCTGGGACGAGGCTACGTCCGTCGAGTACCTCAAGGTTCTCGCCATCTCCCGCCTCTATCTCGACAACATCGAGAACGTGCAGGCCAGCTGGGTCACACAGGGATTGAAAGTCCTCGAGCTCGGCCTCCACTTCGGCGGTAACGATGTTGGCTCCGTCATGCTGGAAGAGAATGTGGTGAAAGCCGCGGGCACCAGCAACTGCACAACGGAAGAGGAGCTGAGAAGAATCATCCGCGACGCCGGCTTCCAACCGGTGCAGCGCGACACTCTCTACCGGACGATGTTTCTGAACTAGGTCGAATCGACATATAGCCTGATAACCTATGGGCAAAATGAGCAAGTTTTCCATTGAATGCGTGGAGCACGAAGCGAACCGCAGATGTTTCGACTCTCCGCCGCGGCGGACCGCGGCGGACTTCGCTCAACATGGCAGTGCTTGATTTACTTTTCAGCAACTTAGAGTTGGTCTATATTGTCGATACAGCCCAGCATTCCTCGCAAAGCCTGCCTTACGACCTTGCATTCTTTCGTCCGCACTGCTGATCGCTTCCTGATCCGCGGCCGTTCCTTTAAGCGGGTTAGGACAAAATAGGTTGACCATGAGTGAGACCCGCCAATCATAAAATTTCTGCACGAAGACGCGGCAAGATTTCTCATCTGGGGTCTCGCTTGTATTCTGATTAGCAGTTTTCACCTGCTCTGGCTGGCTTTGAGTTACTGTCGATTGGGAGGTAGCCATCTGCCGAGGTTTTGTTTTGCAGGCGAACAGGCTCCAAATTGTGGTTAGAACCATTGCCCGCGCCAAAGAATATTGGGCGGACTGGAAGCGGAGGCAGAAATGAAAATTTTCAAAGCTGGCGTTCCATATCACGAATGGAAAATCGAAGAACTGCGCGAAGAACTGCACAAGGATCGTAAATTTGCGGTCGAGTATTTGAAAGCTGCCTTTGAGTCTCTCGAAAATCCTGAAGACCTCGGTGGAAGTCTTCTCATGCTGCGTGCCGTTGCCGAGGCATACGGTAGCATAAGCGCCGTCGCTGCCCAGGCTGGCGTCACCCGCGAATCCCTCTACCATGCGCTTTCGCCAAGAGGCAATCCCACGCTCAAAACTCTGGTGGGGGTTCTCAAGGCGCTGAACCTCAGGCTCACCGTTGCGCGACGGGCAAAAACGAAGAAGAAGACAAGAGCTTCCCGCAAACTAGCCGTGTGATCGCCGAAAGCTCCCATCGGGAAACCGGTTCCTGAATAGGCAGCGGCTGTCAATTTGTGGTAGTGGATCAGTTTGGAATTGCCTGTGCCTCGGGGGCTAAAGCCGCACTCAATTTGTGTGGTTTGATGTACGGGCTAAAGCCCGTACCCTTCAAGCTAAAGCGAGTATCCTTCAAACTGACCCACTACCAAATTTTTATATTCCTTGACATTCATATACTGCGTGAAGTATATAACGGAAGTGGAATCTGTATTCGAAATCATCGCGGAGCCGAACCGCCGCGCGATATTGAACCTCCTGGTCTCGTCCCAACAGTCGGTTGGAGAGATTGAGCGTCGACTTCGTATGCCGCAGCCGACTGTGTCCAAGCACCTGCGCGTGCTGCGCGAGGCCGGTTTCGTCGAATCCACGGTGGATGCACAGCGCCGTCTCTACCGGTTGAGGCCAGAGCCGCTTCAGGAGGTGGACACCTGGCTGGCTCCGTTCCGTCGGTTCTGGTCCCCTTACGTCGACGCTCTCGAACGCCACCTCGACCGCGGCTTCGACCGTATCGAGCAATCAAAACAAGCGAAAAAAGCAATCCGAACGAAAGGGAAAAGAAAGCAGCACGCGGCAGCACCCGCGAATTTGACCATGCGAGGAAGGCAATGAAGATCAAACTGACCAGCATATACGTCGATGACCAGGAGAAGGCTCTGCGCTTCTATACCGAGATGTTGGGCTTTGTGAAGAAGTCCGATTTCAGTAACGGCCCATTTCGCTGGCTGACTGTGGCCTCGCTGGAGGAGCCAGAAGGTACCGAGCTGCAGCTGGCGCTCAACAACGATCCTGCGGCCAAAGCGTATCAGCAGGCCCTGTTCCAGCAAAACCAGCCCGTGTCCATGTTTTTCACTGACGATGTGCAGGCCGACTACGAACGTATGAAGGCGCACGGCGCCGCGTTCACCATGACTCCAACGGACGTGACGGCTTCCAAGATCGCCGTGCTGAACGACACCTGCGGCAATCTCATTCAGCTCACTCAGCTGATGCGCTGGCAGGGTTAGATGACTGATCGCCAGCAGTACGCGCCGGGTCCGGCCAGTGCAGCGCAGGTACGAAAGGATGGAGTGAAGTGGACGCTCATTCTCACGAGAGAGCTGCGCCACGCGCCGGAAAAGGTCTGGCAAGCGCTCACCGATCCTGCGCACTTGCGCGAGTGGGCGCCGTTCGAAGCCGATGGGAGCCTGGGTACGGCGGGCGCCACGGTCAAGCTTACGTGGGCTGGAACGGCGCAGGTTTCCGAAACCAGGGTAACGCGAGCCGATGCTCCCAAACTGCTTGAGTACCACGATATCCGCTGGGAGCTCGAGCCACTCGGCAGCGGCACGCGGCTCACGCTCTGGCACAAAATCGATCACCGCTTCATCGCGTGGGGCGCTGCGGGCTGGCACATCTGCTTCGACGTCCTCGACCGGCTCCTCGGGGGCACACCCATCGGCCGCATCGTCGGCGCCGACGCCATGAAGTTCGACGGCTGGCAGCGATTAACCGCCGAGTACGGCAGGCAGTTTGAGCGTTGAGACCCGACGCCCGAAGCATTGAAGAATAGGAGGAAGAATCCCATGGAATCCACTCTGCGGAATCCGGCCCTCGCTACCACGCGGACTGCCCCCAAAGCCATCACCATCCTCTTTTGGATCTTCACCGCGCTTTTCTGTTTGGAGATGATCTTCACCGCTTACTACGAGTTGCTGCCGCAGGGCGCGCAGGCATTCACGCGCCTGGGCTTTGCTGGGAGCTACTTCCGCTTCGAGCTTTCGTTTGCCAAGCTGCTGGGTGTGGCCGTGCTGCTCGTGCCCATGGTCCCGGCACGGCTTAAGGAATGGGCTTATGCCGGTTTCGCCATCAACCTGGTTTCGGCGATCATCGCCCACTCCTCGATACGCGATGTCCCGCAGGCATTCATCCCGTCGACACTGACCAGTGCGCTCTGGGCGGTCTCGTACTTCTCCTGGCGCCGTCTGCAGGCCGCGCCGGCCAGCGCCTGACCACACACGGATCGATATCCACGAAGGCGACCAGATCGACGAGGCGGCCCTGAAGGATCTCCTCCGTGCCGCCGTGGCGCTCAATCTCAGGACCAAGCCGAAGCCCCGGCGAGCCGGCAGCAGACTAGGCTGGATTAGAATTCACGTGGGGGATTTAACGGTGCAAAGTGCCGGCAAAGGCAGCTCCCCCGTTGCGGCTTGAGGCTCGCCGGAACATTACTCGCAGAAGTTAGATTCGTTTGAATCCTTCACCCACTTCGGCGCAAATTCGTTCTTGGCAGCTTGTTGTTCGATCATTTTTCTCGCCTCTGCTACGTGCAGCCGCATGAGTCTCTCCGCCTCGTCAGGAAAGTTGTGGTCGATTGCTTCCACGATGCGCAGGTGCT